>JBBQIR010000028.1:0-26279 GCA_038325105.1 Coriobacteriia bacterium | reverse complement strand
CGGGAGTCGAGCCGTCAGGTTCGACGTGAGGCAGAGGTTCATGACGGGCGATGTCACGGGATTCTGATACAATCGAGTCGGCTATTGACGGCCGTCGACCGGCTGGAGGACTGATGAGCGGCGATAAGAAGCGCGCCAACGATGATGCCCTGCTGAATCTTGAGGACAAGTCCCTTGAGGAGTTGCGGGGACTACTCGATTCGATCTACGAAGAGGAGCAGGCCGTCAGTTATCGCCGGCGTGTGCTTCACGGCAAGATCGACATTCTTCGGGCTGAGCTCGTCGGCCGCCTGAAGTCGCAGCGTGAAGCGGGGGAGGACATCGTTTCGGGTCATGACATCGAGCGCCTTATTGGCATCCTGTCAAATGACCTTCACGGTGTTTCCAAGTTCGACGTAGCCGCTGCTGCAGACGACGACTGGGACGAGTAGAACTCGCCCGCCGCAACAGTTAAGGACAAACAAGGAGGAAGTGTGGCAACTGTCGCCGAGAGAATCCAGGCGTTCCTGAACGACATGGCGAACGACGTTATCGAGGAACGCGTTGTCGAATACGTCATCCGTGAGGTTCATAACGGGCGCAGACTCATGGATGCGCTCAAGGATCCGTACGTCAAGAACCGTCTAAGCGAGGAGAAACTCGCTCACGTCCTCGAGAACCCCAGCATCGCGCTGGCACTCGAGGAGCAGATAGCTCAGTCCTTCAAGACTCGCGAATTCGGCTTCCTCGAGTAGTCGCTTTGACGGTCTCGTACCGTCTCGGAGGTGGTCCTGATGGACAAATGCCCGGCATGCGACGGCGCAGTGACGCCTGAGGATAAAGCGTGTCCTGCGTGCGGTCTTCGCCTTACCGGTGCGACGGCGTCTTTTGAGCCGATAGCCGCCGAGGAGAATCTCGCCGACGTCGAGGGTGCCGGGGCCGAAGGTCCCGTACTCGTCGTTCACAAGGGAGCCGAGGTGGGAGAGCGATTCTACCTCGATGGAACCGAGTTCACCGTCGGGCGCGACCCGGAGTGCGACATCTTTCTGAATGATGTGACGGTTTCCCGGCAGCACGCCCGACTCGTCGTCTCTGCCGATGGTGTCAGCGTCGCCGACGAAGGTTCACTCAACGGGACGTACGTGAATGACGTTCTCGTCGACAAGGCGCGCCTCCGTAATGGCGATGCCCTGCAGATCGGACGATTCCGCATGATCTTCCTCTCCGGAGGTGGCGTGTAGATGGCTGCGAGCGGACGCGATTACATGACGATCGGCGAGGTCGTAGAACATCTCCGCGAAAGCTACCCCGATCTCACGATCTCCAAGGTTCGCTTCCTTGAGGATGAGGGCCTCGTCTCTCCTGAGCGGACCGGTGGTGGTTATCGCAAGTTCCACCCGGCGGATGTGAGCCGCATCGAGCTCGTCCTGCGGCTCCAGCGCGACAACTTCATGCCCCTTGCGGTGATACGCGAGAAGCTCAAGGAAATCGATCAGGGACGGGTTCCGCCGGAGCTGCAGCCCACCGCCGCGCGCGGTGAGGCAATCCAGCTGCCGCTCGAAGAAGCTGAGACAGTCCTCGTTGCAAAGGCGAGCGACGCCCTCGGACTTCCCACGTCGTTCATTCGCGAGCTTGCCGAGTTCGGACTCGTCGTTCTGACACAGGGCGATCATGGTGAAGAGATCGCCGGACCGGACATCGCCATCGCCCACGCATGCTGGGACCTTCGCAAGTTCGGTCTCGAGCCCAGGCACCTACGCATGTACGAGACGTTCGCCGAGCGCGAAGCGACGTTCTTCTCGCAGGCACTCACGCCGTCGTTCCGTCATCGCACGCCTGAGGTACGCCAGCGCCTCATCGAGACGCTGAACGAGCTCACGGAACTCACGGGTGCGCTCAAGCGGTCGATGCTTCACCGTGCACTTGCTCGCTCATTCGAAGACGTCATGTAGGTGCGATGACTGAGCCAGACGATGACCTTGGCCAAGCGCTTCCCCTCTCCGGCAGGGTTGCGGGCATAAGCTTCGCGCACCCGAGCGAGCGAGTCGCCGCTCAGATTCTCGATTTCTACCGGATCAACTGGGAATATGAGCCCACGTCCTTTCCTCTCGAGTGGGACGGCGATGGCACTGTGGTTGCGGCGTTCGCGCCCGACTTCTTCCTTCCGGATTTCGGGCTGTACATCGAACTCACCACCATGAGCCAGAAACTCGTGACGAAGAAGAACCGCAAGGTGCGCAGACTCAAAGAGCTCTATCCCGAGATCAACATCAAGATCTTGTACCAGAAGGACTTTCGTCGTCTGCTCTTCAGGTACGGCATCCCGGTGCAAGAGCGTGCGCACCGCGATGGCGGGGGCCTCGATGCTGCGGATTCCGATACCGGAATGAACGGATGAGCCACTCCTTCCACGACCCTGCGATCGAGGGCGTTCTCGTGTCTGCTGAAGGAATCGCAGATATCGTTGAAGATCTGGGACGGCGAATCACCGCAGACTACGCAGGGAAGGACCTCGCGCTCGTGACGGTTCTGCGGGGCGGCGTGATCTTCCTTGCCGATCTCTGCCGGGCAATCGACCTTCCCGTGACGCTCGACTTCATGGCCATCTCGGCATACAGCCACGGAGGCGGCGCCGTTCGCATCACGAAGGACCTTGACGATTCCATCGCCGGGCGTGACGTGCTTGTCGTGGAAGACATCATCGATACGGGGCTCACACTCAACTACCTGCTTGGCGTTTTGCGTCAGCGCGAGCCGGCGAGTCTGGCGGTCTGCACGCTGTTCGACAAGGACATCCGCCGGCTCGTGGATCTTCCGATCGAGTACCGCGGGAAGCGGATTCCGGACCGCTTTGTGGTGGGGTACGGGCTTGATCTCGGCGGACGCTATCGAAACCTGCCGTTCCTCGCGTCGCTCCACGACGAGGTGATGGGCTGATGCTTCGGCGAGTGAGAACTGCGGCCCTTCTTCTGCTCGCGGTCATCATCACGGGCACTGCGGGTTATGCGCTCATCGAGGGGTGGCCGTTCCTCGACTCGCTCTACATGACAGTCATCACGATCGGTACTGTCGGCTACCGGGAGGTCGCCCCGCTGTCCGACCTCGGACGCGTGTTCACGATCTTTCTCATCTTCGCCGGCGTTGGCAGCATCGCTTTCTCGTTCGGGACGATCGTCGAATTCATGGTTGAGGGACACCTTACGAGCCTTCTGGAGGGACGTCGCATGGAGAAGCGGGTCAGCGCTCTCACGGGTCACCATATTGTCGTCGGTATCGGCAGGGTGGGCTCCGTCGTTGCGAAGTCGCTTGCCGACGAGGGCGTGCCGTTCGTCGTGGTCGACTCGTGCGAGGAATGCCGTGTCGCGGCCGAGGAGGCTGGCTGGCTCTTCGTACACGGCGACGCGACCGACGAGCAGGTGCTACTTCACGCAGGCGTCATGCGGGCACGGGGCCTCGTGACTGCAGTGGACACCGATGCCGACAACCTGTTCGTTTCGCTTACCGCCCGCACGCTCAACCCGTCGCTCTACATCATTGCGCGTTCTTCTTCGGTGACCTCGGAGGCCAAGATACTTCGTTCCGGAGCTGACCGCGTCATCACCCCGAATGTCATCGGCGGTCGAAGAATGGCCGCGATGGTACTGCACCCGCTCGTCTCCGACTACCTCGACATCGTTACGCACGGCGACGAGATTGAGTTCAGGCTCGACTCGATGCCGATCGGCAGTGGTTCCAAACTCGCCGGTGTTACGATCAGGGATGCACGGGTTCGAGATCTCACGGGGGCCTACATACTCGCCGTTCGCTCGGAGATGGGTCAGATCAACGCCAATCCTCCGTCGGAGACGGTACTCGGCACGGGCGACGAACTCGTCGTCCTCGGGACGCGAGACCAGCTCGCGGCCCTCGCCGAACTGCTCTGAGGCTTCCCGCCCCACGTCTGCCCATCTCGGGTACTGGCAGCCTGACCCGGTACGCGCTACCCTGGAACGCGTGCGTCGACCCTATGAAGAGGAGACACCGGTGGATCTTTCATCCTACATTCGCGACATTCCTGACTTCCCCAAGGAAGGCATCATCTTCAAGGACATCACGCCGCTGCTCGCAAGCCCCGAGGGCTTCCGTGGCGCTATCGACATGATTGCCGAGGAGTTCGCCGATGCCGGCATCACGAAGGTGCTCGGTGCCGAGGCACGCGGATTTATCTTCGGTGGGGCGCTGGCGTACAAGCTTGGAGCCGGTTTCGTGCCTGCGCGCAAGCCGGGTAAGCTTCCCTGGACGACGACTAAGGCCGAGTATGCGCTTGAGTACGGTATCGACTCGCTTGAGATCCACTCGGACGCGCTCGTCGACGGCGATGTCGTTCTCATCGTCGATGACGTGCTCGCGACCGGCGGAACTGCAGCCGCTAAGAACCATCTCGTTGAGACAACCGGTGCGAGGACGGCGGGATTCGCATTCCTCATCGAGCTCGACTTCCTCCGCGGCCGCGAGAAGCTTGGCGATTCGAAGATCGTTTCACTCATTCACGTCGACTAACTCCGGGCGTTCGTGCGATGCCCCGGCGCGTGACATGTGCAAGAGGCGTCGGCCGTGCCGACGCCTCTCGGCACTCTCGCTACTCCACAGGGACGACGACCTCCACCTGGATCGTACCAACACCTGACACTCCGAGTTCGCGTGCTGCGGCTTTCGAAAGGTCGAGGTCCCGCCCGGATACGAATGGCCCGCGGTCGTTGACGTAGGCGATGACGCGCTTGTCGCCACGGGTGAGCGCCAGCACCGTGCCGAAAGGCAGCGTGCGTGAGGCGCAGGTGAAGTCCTCCTCGTTGAAGATCTGTCCCGAGGCAGTTCCGCGGCCATTGAATTCGTTGCCGTACCACGAACAGACTGCCCTGAAGCGCTGGTCAGTCGTGCGGTAGGTCCTCGGCATGTAGGCGGAGACCTGGTAGATGACGCCGGTGTAGGGGAGAACTGCTGCATCGGCTCTGGGAATCGGCACGCCGATCGGGATCGAGCTCGCCCTCCATTGAGCGCGAGTCTCAGCATCCAGCCTTCGCGCCGTCATGAGCGCCTCGCGCGCCTCGGCGGTCAGACTTGCGACAACCGCCTTCTGCGCTGCGAGTGCGTTCTCCAGCTCTCGGACGCGCTCGTCTTGCTGGCGGCGCAGCTCCGTGTCCTGGGCGCGCAGGTCATCGAGCATCGCAGCTTGGTACCGCGCGTCGGCGACAGCGACGACGCGGTCGGTCACGACCCGACCGTCGTCTTCGGCGATGCGCGTGAGAACCGAGACGCGGCTAATGAGTTCGGAGAGGCTTTCAGAGCCGAGGAGGAGTGAGATAGGGTCTACCGTGCCGCGCTTGTAACTGGCGACGAGATGCGTCTTGTACCGTTGAGTGGCTTCCTGCAGGGCGATCTCCGCGCGTTCGACCTGGATATGTTGTCCGCGTATGCGCTCCTCGGTCACCTGGATGCGCTCGGAGATAGCGGCACTTCCTGCTCGCAGTTCGTCGATGGCGCGTTCTGTCTGGATGGCCCGCGCGGTCGCCTCGTCGATCCGCGAATCAATGGCGGCGTAGGTCGAGCTCGTGCTCGCGAAGGGGACGGATGCGGGTTCGGCAACAGCCGGAGCAGCCCCGGTGACCGCGATCGCCACGAGGACCGAGAGCATTCTGCGCACATAACGTCGATCGTGCATGCTTGCCTCCGACGGAACGAACGCGCATTGTGGCCGCGTCGGAAAGACCACTCTACCAGACTGGTATGACGCACTGGCAAGCCGCGCTTAGGTGAGACGGGTGTGCCGTTATGGTAGAATCTACGTGGCCCGAATGACGACACAAGGTCGTCACCTCTTGAAGCAGCAGCCGACGTAGCCGGAGGTGCATCGTGCGGTCCTCACAGAGCGGGACTCCGCTCAACGCCCTCCTTGCGGTCCTCGTGGCCTCTTCGCTGCTCCTTGCAGCGGTTCCTGCGGTTGCTGCTCCAACCAACGCCGAGATCGAACGCAAACGTGCCGAGGCGACTGCAGCACAAGCCGAACTCGACACCATGGCTGACGAACTCGAGGTGCAGGTCGAGGAGTACAACGCGATCACTGAAGCGCTCGAGAAGACGCGCGAAGACATCCGTACAACGCGAGCGAAGCTCGTCATCGCAACCCGCGAGCTCAGCGACGCCAATGCGCAACTGGCCGATCGTGCGGCCAACATCTACAAGGGCGGCAGCCAGGACTTGCTCGACGTACTTCTCGGGACGTCGTCCTTCGAGGACTTCGTGTCGAGGTTCGATCTGCTGATGCGAATCAACCGGAGTGACGCGCAAATGGTTGTGCAGGTGAAGCGAGCGAAGGCCGACGTCGAGTCCATCGAGCTGGCACTCGAGACGCGCGAGACCGAGCAGGTCACGCTGCGCTCGGAGGCCGAACGCCGGGCTGAGCAGATCGAGGCGTCCATCAAGAAGCAGGAAGCCTTCGTGGCAACGCTCAATGCCGAGGTCAAAACGCTTATTGCTGCCGAGGCCGAGAGACAGAGAAAGCTTGCCGAGGAGCGTGCACGCGTTGCAGCCGCGCTTGCGTCGAAATCCGGCGGCCGACCGGCTGCCGCTGAGGGGAACCTGCCGGCGGGGCATCCGGAGGTTGTCGCGATCGCGCTCAAGTACCTGGGCGTGCCGTACAAGTGGGGCGGTACCTCGCCATCGGGGTTCGATTGCTCAGGGCTCTGTCAGTATTCGTACGAGCAGATCGGGATCAACCTGCCGCGTACGAGCAGAAGCCAGTACAACTCGGGCGCACACATCGCTCCGAATCGCC
The DNA here is from genome assembly GCA_038325105.1 of Coriobacteriia bacterium. Taxonomy (GTDB): domain Bacteria; phylum Actinomycetota; class Coriobacteriia; order Anaerosomatales; family Anaerosomataceae; genus WSXY01. Next base: position 19,489 of record JBBQIR010000028.1, on the reverse strand, counting down.
TCGATCTCCTGCGCGCCGGTGATCTCGTGTTCTTCGGAACGCGCGGCGACCCGGCACGTGTTCACCACGTCGGAATGTACGTTGGAAACGGCAACTTCGTACACGCCCCGAACACCGGCGATGTCGTGAAGGTGTCATCACTCACCGACCGGATCAACAGTCGCGGCGACTACGTCGGCGCCTCGCGCTTCTAGGCACGAACCGTCCGCCGCCTCTCTGCGGCCGCCTACGGTCAAAACGGCGTATTCTGCATGCGCCGTGTGCTATGATTCAGCGAATTCCGCGCTCACTGGGGCCTGTATCCGTCGTGGAGGTGACCGTTTGTCGCGCTCGCTGATGTCCGGGAATGAGGCCGTTGCTCGCGGAGCCTGGGAAGCCGGTGTACGGGTCGGTGTGGGTTACCCGGGAACGCCGTCCACAGAGGTGCTCGAGAACCTCGTGAATTACGATGATGTACGCTGCGAGTGGGCCCCGAACGAGAAGGTCGCCGCGGAGGTCGCCGCGGGAGTGAGTCTGGGCGGCGCCCGCGCGCTCGTCACTATGAAGCACGTCGGACTGAACGTCGCCGCCGACCCGCTCTTCACGCTCGCGTACACCGGAGTAGGCGGGGGATACGTCCTGCTCGTTGCCGACGATCCGGGCATGCACTCGTCTCAGAATGAGCAGGACAGCCGCAACTACGCGGCATTCGCGAAAGTCCCCATGCTCGAGCCGTCGGACAGCCAGGAAGCGCTCGAGTTCACGCGCGCGGCATTCGATATCTCCGAGAAGTTCGACATTCCGGTCCTGATTCGTACGACGACCCGCGTCGCGCACTCGAAGGGCCTGGTAGAAGCAGGTGAGCGCTCGGCCCCCGCCGAACCAACGCCGTATTCGGCACAGGTGAGCAAGTGGGTGATGATGCCCGGGAACGCGCGCGCCCGTCGCGTCGACCTCGCCGGTCGGCACGATCGGTTGCAGGCGTTCTCGAACGAATCCGAGCTCAATCGCATCGAGATGCGCGATGCCTCACTCGGCATCGTCGTCAGCGGCATCGCCTATCAGTACGTCCGGGAAGCGTTGCCGGATGCGTCCATACTCAAGATCGGGATGGTGAACCCGCTCCCTGAAGATCTCATCCTCGAGTTCGCATCGAAGGTTGAGCGTGTTGCGGTCATCGAGGAACTCGACCCTTACATGAGCCTGAGGTTGAAGGCGCTCGGTATCGATATCGTCGAAACCGGGCTGCCCGCCATCGGCGAACTGTCCCCTGATCGCATTGCGAGTGCATTCGGTGCGCAGCCGCGCGAAACGCGTGACGCGATCACCGATCTGCCTCCGCGCCCGCCGCTGTTGTGTGCGGGGTGTCCGCATCGCGGAGTCTACTGGGCGCTCGGGAAGCTGAAGGCGACCGTCATGGGCGACATCGGTTGCTACACCCTGGGTGCACTTCCGCCGCTGTCGGCGATGGACTCGTGCGTGTGTATGGGTGCGAGCATCGGCATGGCGCATGGTCTCGGACTTGTCGGCTCCTCGGAGCGGCCGGTTGTCGGCATCATCGGTGACTCAACGTTCGCGCACTCGGGTATCACCGGCGTGCTCGATATGGTTTACAACGGCGGATCGGAGACGATCGTCATTCTCGATAACCGCACCACTGCGATGACCGGTCACCAAGGCAACCCGGTCTCCGGCAAAACGATCGCTGGCACCGATGCGCCGATGGTTGACCTCGAAGCCCTCGTCAAGGCGCTCGGTGTGCCGTGGGTCCGCACGGTCGATCCGCTCGACATGGCGGCAACGCTCGCCGCTCTGACCGATGCGACCAAGACCGACGGCGTGAGCGTGGTCATCGCAAAGTCGCCTTGCGCGTTGCTGGTCAAGCGCGACGACCAGCCGTTCGCCGTCGACGAGGAAGCGTGCACGAAGTGCGGCGCGTGTATTCGACTTGGATGTCCCGCAATCATGAAAGTCGCATCCGGACAGGCGGTCATCGATACTGCGTCGTGCGTGGGATGCGGTCAGTGCGTTCAGGTCTGCCGTTTTCAGGCGATCGTTGAGGTCGGCCCGGCGTGCGACTTTGGGGGTGGGTTGTGATGAGCGACGTCGTCACTGTCGTACTCGCCGGAGTCGGCGGCCAGGGAACCATCCTTGCCGGTGACGTTATCGCGAAAGTCGCGGTCGCGCAGGGTTACGACGTGAAACTTTCAGAGGTTCACGGTATGGCGCAGCGCGGCGGATCGGTCGATACGGTCGTCCGGTTCGGCGAGTGCGTTCACTCTCCGATTGTCGATCCGGGCGTTGCCGACCATCTCATCGCGTTCGAGCTTACCGAGGCCGCCCGGCAACTCACCACGCTCGCGCCCGGTGGCAGGCTCGTTGTCAACACGCGTTCGATACAGCCGTTGCCGGTTCTCATCGGCGCGATGAGTGCTCCGACCGGCATAGAGGCTGCACTGGCCTACGAAGGTGCGGTCTTTCTCGATGCCGAGGCGCTTGCCTGCGAAGCCGGCAGTCCGCGTTCTGCGAATGTGGTTCTCCTCGGGGCAGCATCCTACGGGTTGCCGTTTCCCGAGAACGTGTGGCGTGACGTCATTGCCTCGAGAGTCCCCGCAAAGACGGTCGAGGCCAACCTGCGTGCGTTCGATCTCGGACGTACGGCGTGTGGTGGAGGAGCGTGCGGCGTATGAGTGAGCACTCGATTAAGCAGCTCTCGGTCTTCATTGAGAACAAGTCCGGTCGAGTCAGCGAGGTTTCCGGCGTTCTCGGGGATGTGGGCGTGAACATCCGCGGTTTCTCGGTATCCGACACTGCCGAGTTCGGCATTCTCAGACTCATCGTCGACAGGCCCGAAGAAGCATCCGCCGCGCTCAAAGACGCGGGATTCACCGTGCGTGAAGATGATGTCATCTGCATCGACCTGCCCGACGTCCCTGGCGGTCTCGCGGGCGTTCTCAAACTCGTCTCCTCGGCGGGTGTGAATATCGAGTACGTGTACTCGCTCATCGCGACGTATGTCGTTATCAATGTTGCGGACGTGGATCGTGCTCTAAGCCTGTTGGCCGACAAGCCGGTACGCATTGTCGACCAGGCCGAGATTGCTGCGGCGCAGGCGTAGGTATAGGGGAGGGTTGGGGTTGTCCATTCCCGTGCAACTGGGGGACGAGGGCGGACGCATCGGTCAGACGGAGGTTGATCGACATGAAGGGGCAGCTTAGGGTTGCGGTCGTTGCTGTGCTCGTTCTCGCGCTCGGAGTACTTCCGCTCGTGGGATGCAACGACACAAAGAGTGGCACGACAGGATCCGGGGATGATGTCGCAGCGAAGGAGCCGTACGTCATCGGTGCAGTCGTCTCGCTCACCGGTACGTACGCCGGGCTCGGTCAGCCCGAGAAGAACACGATCGAGATGGAAGTTGCGCGTATCAACGCTGAGGGCGGCATCAACGGTCACGAACTGAAGGTCGTGTACGAGGACGACGGTACGGATCCCGCGAAGGCGGTCGCCGCAACGACACGACTCATCGATCAGGAGAACGTGATCGCCATCATCGGGGCCACCGGTACGGGCCAAACGATGGGGATGCGCACCGAGATCGATCGCGCCGGACTACCACAGGTCTCGGTTGCGGGAGGTACGGTCATCACCGGCGATTTCGATCCGCTCGTATTCCAGACGCCGTGGTCGAACAGCATCGTCGTGCCGTTCACGATGACGTACCTCAAGCAGCAGGGAATCTCGAAGATCGCCATCATCACCGACACCGGCGGGTTCGGTGCCGACGGCCAGGGTGTCCTCAAAGCGGAGGCTCCCAAGGCCGGGATCACGATTGTCGCCGAGGAGACCTTCAACCCCGGCGACACCGACATGACGTCGCAGCTTACGAAGATCAAGGGCACGGATGCCGAGGCTGTCGTCATGTGGAACGCCGGCAAGGAAGCCGCCATCGTCGCCAAGAACATGAAGTCACTCGGGATGAAGACACCGCTCTTCGGTAGCCACGGGAACGCACGGACCGAGTTCATCGAGGGTGCCGGCGACGCGGCCGAGGGATTCAGATTCGCGGCTGGCAAGGTACTCGTCCCGGAATCATACGGCGAGGGTACACCCGGCTTTGAGGTCGCGACCGACTTCATCGAGCGGTACAGCGCCGCGTACGGCAAGGCGCCGGACACGTTCGCGGGTCATGCATACGATGCGGTCAATCTCATTGCAGAGGCGCTCGGTAAGCTCGATGAAGGGTTCACATCCGAGGAACTGCGTGCGGAGATCGAGAAGACGAGTGGTTTTGTGGGTATCGGTGGAACGTTCACGTTCTCCGGAACGGATCATAACGGCCTCGGTGCGGGCGATCTCGTCATGTATCGGGTCGAGAACGGCAGCTGGGTCGTCGAGAAGTAAGAGACACAGACCGGCATGCGCGTGCTGGTGACCAGGGGACGGGAGGCGGTACAGTGAGGATGCGTCGGAGATGGATTGCGGGAGTCGTAGTGCTCGCGCTCAGTGCTTCGTTTCTGGCCGGGTGCACGAAAGATGAGGGTGCCGCGGGAGACGGCGTCACCAAGGAGCCGTACCGTATCGGCGCGGTCCTGTCACTGACAGGAACGTATGCCGGGCTTGGCACTCCCGAGAAGAACGCAATCGAACTTGAAGTTGCGCGCCTCAATGAAGCCGGTGGCATCAACGGACATCTCGTCGAGGTGCTCTATGAGGACGACGCGACGGATCCCGCAAAGGCAGTTGCCGGCGCGGCACGTCTCATCGAGCAGGAAGAGGTCCTCGCGATCATCGGAGCCACGGGAACCGGTCAGACGATGGCGATCCGGAGCGAGATTGCGCGCGCCGGTATCCCGCAGGTCTCGATGGCCGGCGGCTCGGTCGTTACGGCCGATTTCGACCCGCTCGTCTTCCAAACGCCCTGGCCGAACCGCACTGTCGTTCCATTCACGCTCAAGGCGCTCAAAGAGCGCGGCCTGACCAAGGTCGCCGTCATCAGCGACACCGGCGGGTACGGCGTGGATGGACACGACATCATCGTCAAGGAGGCGTCAGCTGCAGGAGTCGAGATCGTGACCGAGGAGACCTTCAATCCGGGTGACACCGACATGACACCGCAGCTCACCAAGATCAAAGCTGCCAATCCTGATGTCATTCTCATGTGGAGCGCCGGCAAAGAAGCGGCGATCGTTGCCAAGAACATGACGCAACTCGGGATGAAGACGCCGCTCGTTGGTAGCCCGGGGAACGGTCGCAAGGAGTTTGTCGAGGGAGCCGGTGCGTCTGCCGAGGGGTTCCGTTTCGCTGCGGGCAAGGTGCTCGTGCCCGACGCGTACGGCAAGGAGTCTGAGGCGTACAAGGTCGCGACCGACTTCATTGCACGCTACACGGAGGCCTACGATACCGCCCCCGACATCTTTGCCGGACATGCTTATGACGCGTTCCTCGTTGTCTCCGACGCGCTCGGACGTGTCGAAGGGGACGTCACTCCGGCGTCGCTTCGGGATGCTGTCGAGAACACGAGTGGGTTGGTGGGTATCGGCGGCACGTTCACCTACACACCAGAGGACCACAACGGTCTGACCGAAGACGAACTCGTCTTCTATCGTGTCGAGGGTTCGACCTGGGTACTCGACAAGTGAGAGCCGATGCATGTCCCGGTAGTCGATGAATAGCGCCGAGCTGCTCCAGTTCGTGGCGTCAGGGCTCCAGAACGGAGCCGTGTACGCGCTTGTCGCGCTGGGGTTCACGCTCGTCTACGCATCCACGGGCATCATCAACTTTGCGCAGGGCGAGTTCTTCATGCTCGGCGGGATGCTTGCTGTTGCCGGCGTCCGCTTCGGGCTTCCGCTCCCGTTCGCCGTGCTTGCCTCCGTGGCCGGCACGGCGGCGATCGGGTTACTGTTCGAGCGGGTCGCACTCAGGCCGCGCCGGGACTCAGGACCGCTCGTCTTGATCATCATCACAATCGGTGGCTCGATGGTGATGAAGTCGCTCGCGCGACATGCATTCGGGCCAAATGAGCTCACGCTACCGCCTTTCAGTCCCGGCGATCCGATCGTGCTCGCAGGTGCATCGATCGATCGCCAGGTTCTGTGGATATGGGGTCTGACGATCGTCGCGGTCATCGCATTGACGTTCCTGTACTCCAAGACAAAGCTCGGTCGCGCGATGCGCGCGTGTTCGCTCAGCCACGACGCCGCCAGACTCATGGGAATCGATACTGCCCGCGTCGTGATGATCTCGTTCGGGCTGGCTGCGGCGCTTGGCGCGCTTGGTGGCGTTGCAGTCGCACCGCTTACGCAGACTGCGTTCGACGTTGGTGCGCGAGCGGGGCTTAAGGGATTTGCTGCCGCCATTCTCGGCGGGCTAGGCAACCCTATTGGCGCCGTGGTAGGTGGTCTTGTCCTCGGCATTCTTGAGAGCATGTCGGTAGCGTTCATCTCAAGTACGTACAAAGACGCCATCTCTCTCGTCATCTTGCTTGCCGTGCTGTTCCTGCGTCCGCAGGGGATTCTCGGCAAGCGCGGCCGGGAGAAGGTGTGATGACCGGGTCGTGGATGAGGCGCATCGGAGGCTTCGCGTTGCCGCTTGCGGCATGCTGTCTGCTGGCCGCCGTGCCGCTCATAACAAACGACCGCTACCTTTTCAAGGTGCTCACGTTCGTTGGCCTTAACGTCATCGTCGTTGCAGGGCTTGCGCTGCTCTTCGGGTTCGCCGGACAGATTTCTCTCGGACATGCGGCATTCGTAGGCATCGGCGCGTACACATGCGGCTACCTCACCGCCGTTGCCGGAGTGCCGTGGCCGATCGCGGTTCTGGCGGGGAGCGTGCTGGCAGCGTTCGGTGGTCTGCTGCTCGCTGTGCCGAGCCTTCGCCTCAAAGGGCACTACCTCGCCATGGCGACGCTCGGCTTCAACGAGATCATGAGCGTGCTGTTCGTCGAGCTGAGGTCGATTACCGGTGGCAACGACGGGCTGCGCGGAATCCCGTTCGCATCTATCGGCGCGTGGAAGATCGATACGCCGAGCGGGAACTACCTGCTCGTATGGGCGGTCGCCGTTGTTGTGCTTGTCCTCGTGGGCAATGTGATTCGGACGCGTCCGGGGCGTGCCATGCGGGCGCTTCACGGTTCGGAACTCGGGGCCATGGCGTCCGGCGTGGACACGAGGGGACTCAAGATCCAGGTGTTCGCGCTCTCGGCCGGCCTTGCAGGACTCGCAGGTGCCCTCTATGCGAGCGCGGTCGGCTTTATCTCGCCGTCCACCTTCTCGCTCGAGTTCTCGGTGCTGCTCATCGCCATGGTCGTGGTCGGCGGTACGGGATCGCTGGCGGGACCGGTGACAGCATGCGTGCTACTCACGCTCCTTCCGTATGCGGATGCGCTCATTCCCGGGCTCTCCAAGGACGCGGTCGCCGTTCTCCAGGACTGGGAGGCCGACATTTCGGGCTTCGCGATGATCCTCGTGCTGCTCTTCGCACCCGGCGGAGTAGCCGGTCTCGTACGACGAGCGGCTGCTGCACGTCGCACAAGCGTGCGGGAGGCAGCATGAGCCTGTTGTCGGTCAAAGGTATCAGCAAGCGGTTCGGGGGCCTCACCGCCGTAGACGACGTCTCTTTCGAGGTCTTCGAGGGCACCATCAAGGCACTCATAGGCCCAAACGGCGCGGGGAAGAGCACGCTCTTCAACCTGCTCACGGGATTCGAGCGGCCTGATGCCGGCAGCGTCGCCTTCGGTGGCGCGCCGCTTGCGGGCAAGCGACCGCACGAGATCGTGCGCGCGGGCATGGCGCGGACATTCCAGAACACGCAACTCTTCGAGGAGATGACCGCCACCGAGAACGTGCTGGTCGGCATGCACACGACATTGCGCACCGGACTCATGGCCGGCGCGTTGCGGCTGCCATGGACGCGTGCCGAGGAACGCCGCGCAATTGAGCGGTCGGCGCACCTGCTGCGGCTCGTGGGCGCACAGGAGTACGCGGACTCGTATGCCGCGGACATACCCCACGGCGTACGACGGCTTCTCGAAATCGCCCGCGCCCTGGCAACCTCACCCCGACTGCTGCTCCTCGATGAGCCCGCTGCAGGACTCAACAACGCCGAGACGCGCACGCTCGCCTCAAGCCTGCGACGCATCCGCGACGACGGCGTCACGTTGCTCGTCGTTGAGCACGACATGGGGCTCGTCATGGATGTGTCCGAGGAGATCATCGTGCTTGACCGTGGGTGCAAGATCGCCGAGGGACCCCCGCTCCTCATCCAGAAGGACGCGGCGGTCATCGAGGCGTATCTCGGAGAGGAGGACGTCAGTGCCTGATCCCGTTTTGCAGGTACGCGACCTCGCCGCCGGCTACGGCCACGTGTCGGTCCTCCATGGTGTCTCGCTCGACGTGTCGGCGGGAGAGATCGTCACCTTGATCGGCTCAAACGGCGCGGGCAAATCCACGCTTATGAAGGCGATTATGGGGTTCCTGACCGTCACCGGCGGCACGGTGGCGCTTGACGGGCGCCTGATAACCGGCGTCCCGGCGGAGAAGCTCGTACGGCGCGGCCTCGCACTCGTTCCTGAGGGCCGGATGCTCTTCGGTCCGATGACGGTGGCTGAGAACCTCGCGCTCGGCGCACACACACGCACGGTCCCCTCCGAGATCGCCGTCGACCTCGCTCGCGTGCACGAGCTCTTCCCGGTTCTCGCCGAACGGGCATCGCAACCGGCAGCGACGCTCTCCGGGGGCGAGCAGCAGATGCTTGCCATCGCAAGGGCGCTCATGTCGCGGCCACACGTTCTCCTGCTCGACGAGCCTTCGCTCGGCCTCGCTCCCAAGGTCATCGCGGATATCTTCGACGTGCTCGATGGCCTGCGTGCCGAGGGTCTCGGCATTCTGCTTGTCGAGCAGGACGCCAACCTGGCACTCAAGCACGCCGACAGGGGATACGTTATGCGGACCGGACATGTGGTGTTGTCCGGAACCGCGAAAGAGCTCGCCAACAATGACGATGTGCGTCTCATCTATCTGGGCGCCTGGCACGGTAAAGAGTAGGGAGCAGCGATGCCTGTCTGGAATCCCGAGTACGAAACGATGGACCGCGGCGCGCTGGCCGACCTGCAGTTGCGACGCCTGCAGTCGACGCTCGCGTGGGTCTACGAGCGCGTGCCGTACTACCGAGAGGCGCTCGACGCACGCGGCGTGAAGCCGCGCGACGTGCGCACGCTCGCGGACGTGCGGCTGCTTCCCCTGACCGACAAGTCCGCGCTGCGTGACACGTATCCGTATGGCATGTTTGCGGTGCCGCTCGAGCAGGTCGTGCGCGTGCACTCCTCCTCGGGCACTACAGGCAAGCCGATCGTGGTCGGCTACACGTTGGGCGATCTCAACACCTGGAGCGAACTGACTGCCCGTATCGCCTCGGCAGCAGGCGTGACATCCGCCGACCGGGTGCAGATGGCGTTCCTCTATGGCATGTTCACCGGCGGCTGGGGCATGCACTACGGCATCGAGCGTGTAGGTGCGACCGTGTTCCCCGCAGGCAGCGGCAATACCGAGCGCCAGCTCATGATGATGCAGGACTTCGGCACCACGGCGCTCGTGTGCACACCGAGCTACGCGCTCTACATCGCTGAGGTCGCCGAGAAGGCCGGTATCGACATCGCGTCGCTGCCGCTTCGGGTGGGACTCTTCGGCGGAGAACCGTCGGGCGAGGGCATGCGCGACGAGATCCAGAAGCGCCTGGGAATTCTTGCCACAGACAACTACGGGCTGTCCGAGGTCATGGGTCCCGGTGTGTCAGGGGAGTGCGAGCACCAGTGCGGACTCCACATGGCCGAGGACCATTTCCTGTTCGAAGTCGTGCATCCCGAGACTGGCGAACCCGTGCCAGAGGGGGAGGAGGGTGAGCTCATCATCACGACGCTCACCAAAGAGGCATTCCCGCTGCTGAGGTACCGCACGCACGACCTCAGCGTCATCGACTCGAACGTGTGTGCGTGTGGACGGACGCTCTCTAGGATGCGCAAAGTGCGCGCGCGTACCGACGACATGCTCATCATTCGCGGCGTCAACGTCTTCCCGTCGCAGATCGAAGACGCGCTCTTCCAGATCGAAGGCATCCAGCCGCACTATCTGATCGTTGTGGACCGCGAAGGTGCGATGGACGACCTCGAGGTGAGAATCGAGGTAGCGGGGGAGATATTCTCCGATGTGATGGCGGATATGGTCGCTTTCACGAAGCGCGTCGCCGCGAGAATCTATTCTGTGATAGGGCTCCACGCGAAGGTGACCTTGGTAGAACCTGGTACCATAGAGCGGACAGTCGGCAAGGCCCGGCACGTCATCGACAAGCGGCGCTCTCTTTAAGAAGTGCGACCGCGGACCGGCCCAGCGGAGGAACCACGTGTCACAGACGCTCGTTATCGTGTTCATCGTCGTGGCCGCGCTTATCGCGGTCTCAGGACTTGCGGTCGCCAGCTTCTTCTTGTGGCGCCGGACTGTACGCCGCTACGTCGTTGTTCTGATCAGCAATCGTGAGCGGGTGCGTTCTTCGCTGGGTATCGTTGAGCGGCTCGTATCGGCGCTTGCCGGTGCGAGCGACGGCGATCTTGTCGCCTTCGCGCTCGATACTACCTCGGACGAACGAAAGACCCTTGGGGACATCGGGGAGCGAATGGCCTTCCTTACCGAGGAACTCGCCACGATGCCACTTCCGAAGCACCTCTGGGATGCCGCGAACGAACTCTCGGACGCTGCGGGTCTTCTCGGCGCTCAAACGAGCACGTTTGCGGGAAAAGAAGGTTCTGAAGCGCTTGACGCGCTTGCGGGGATCGAACTCGCAAAGGTCATCGGCCATATTGAAGCTGCAGATGTGCATCTCAGCGAACTGGCTGAACGGTACGGAGTCGCAGATACGGCCGTGTATGGTGGCGGCCTGTACATCTGATCGCAATCGGTGAGGGGTACCGCAGATGAGTGGGCAGGGTTCACGCGGATTCGATCTTCGGCGAGCGGCGACGATTCTCGGTGCCTGGATCGCCCTGGGTATCGTCGCCTGGATGGCGTTCAACGCCTACGGTGACTACCGCGCGGCCGTCAGGACCCAGCGCACGAATGTGCGCTCAAGCGAGCAGACCGCCAGCGCCGAGGGGACCAGTACCGGCGCAAGCGGGGAGGGGACCGGGACTGCTCCGGCGTCCGGCACTGTTGTGGTGCTGGCAGAAGGGCTCAATATGCGCGAGGAGCCGAATACGGGCGGCAAGGTGATCAAGAAGCTCAAGAAGGGCCTGGCGCTCGAACTCGTGGAGAAGGGTCTGGGCTGGTACAAGGTACGTGACGCCGCCGGTGATGTCGGCTGGGTAGCCGCCGGTGGGCAGTACTCGAAACTGAGTCAGTAGTAGGGGGGCACGATGGGAAGACGGATCATCGGCAACGCAGACGAGTTTTACCGTCTGCGGGTGATGCGTGTTGACGAGAGTGACTCCCCTGATCTTGAGTGGCGCGACGACATCCTCTGGCGACGCCCCACAGCAGACGCGGTGTCTGAAGGTGAGGTCTACCGGGTGGAGGCCGTCGAAATCGGAGACGAGGACGTTGTAGCCGCGCTTGCCGAATTCGGAACACCCGACGAAGCGTACGTCTGGCTTGAGGCGACGGAATCCGATCTGTCAGAGATGACGAAGTCCGAGTTCGAAGAAACGTACTTTCCGGTAGCCGATGGTTTTGGACTGGCGACCAACGAGTAGATTGCGCGGTGCGCCGGTTCTGCCCGTGTGATGGCGCGGTGCGTGTCATCCACCAAGGCGAACTCAGATGTTCCCGGTACGGGGCCCCGATGGGCTACAGAACCCAGGGGATACGTGCCCATAATTGCGACTTAACATAAGATGTATTATCGGGCGTACCAGGCGTGTAGAGCGCGAGCATGAGGGGGCATCCCCCATGGTATCCGAAAGCGGCACCTTGGAACCCTGCAAACGAAGCAGCCCCGGACCGCGCGTTGAGCGCAGCCCGGGGCCGTCGTTATCGTCCACACACGCAGCTTCTAGATCAGTCACCAGCGTGCGATTGGACCGTTCGTGCGTCAGGCGGAGTCTTTCGCAGCTTCTGCCTGAAGTCCGCCATCAAAGTCCGGCGCCTCGACTGCGAGACCCTCGGACTCTTTCGGCAGAATGAGGTTCAAGACAATACCGATGAACGTGGCAAGGGCCATGCCCGGGATGCTGTACTTGCCAAGCGGAATGGTGAATCCGCCCGTCTCCATGCCGATACCGATGACGAGCACGACGCTCGACATGATGAGGTTGCGGCTGTGGCCGTAGTCGATGCCGCTCTTGACGAGCAGTCTCAGGCCGCTTGAGGCGATCAGACCGAAGAGAAGCAGCGAAATGCCGCCCATGACCGGCGTCGGGATCGAGTTGATCGCAGCGCCGAACTTCGGGATGAACCCGCCGATGATGAACGCGAACGCACCGGCATACCAGAACAGCTGCGTCGCGTAGACCTTTGTCACGGCCATGACGCCGATGTTCTCGGCGTACGTGGTCGACGGCGTGCCGCCCAGGGCGCCTGAGATGGCGGTCGCAAGACCGTCACCAAAAAGCGACTCCGGCAGCATCGGCGTGAAGTCCTTGCCGGTGATCTCGTTGATCACGAGCAGGTGACCGATGTGCTCGACGATAACGACGATCGCTACGGGAGCGATGATCGCGATTGCAGTAATGTCGAACTTCGGGAACGTCACGTTCGGCAGGCCGATCCACTTAGCCGCCGCGATTCCCTCGAAGCTCACGAGACCGAGCGGGATCGAGACGACGTAGCCCACGATGATGCCGAGCAGGACCGGGATCGTCTTCAGGAATCCCTTGAAGTACGACGAGAAGACGACTGCTGAGGCAAGCGTGATGAACGCGACCATAAGACCGGTCAGGTTGATGCCGTTCGCGGGGTCAGCGAACGGGAACATCGCCATCTTTACCGCCACTGAGGACAACCCGAGACCGATGACGATGACGACAGCACCCACGAGTGCCGGCGGGAGCAGCTTGCTAATCCAGCCCGTGCCGAACATCTTCACGAAGCCTGCAACGATCATGTAGACGAAGCCGGCAGCAACGAGCCCACCGAGCGCTTCGGGAAGGTGGCCGGTGCCACCGGAAATGGCTGCAGCGCCACCACCTACTGCAATGAGCGGGCCGATGAAGGCGAAGCTTGACCCCAGGTAGCTCGGGATCTTGTTGCGCACACAGATCAAGTAGAGGATCGTGCCGATGCCCGACGTCATAAGGCCGACGCCCGGGTCAAGACCGGTCAGGATCGGTACGAGAACCGTAGCGCCGAACATGGCCATAAGGTGCTGCAGCGAAAGCGGGATCGCCTGCGCGAGCGGCAGAACCTCGTCGGTCTGGATGACTCTTTGTGCAGCCATGTGTCTCCCCTTACCCGACGAGCTTCTGGATTGCGGGCAGGATGAAGCTGACGATGAATGCGGCAGCGACGACCCACATCAGCCAGTGAACGTCTTTGGCCTTGCCGTGGAGGAGCTTGATGAGAACGTAGCTGATGAAGCCGAGGCCAATGCCGTAGCTGATGTTGTAGGTCAGCGGGATGCCGACGATGACCAGAAACGCGGGAAACGCGTTCTCAAAGTCGTTCCACGGGATGTCCTTCACGGAGGCCATCATGAGGAACCCGACGACGATGAGCGCGCCGGCCGTGATCGGCAGTGCGCCGCCGACCATAGCGATGACCGGTGAGAAGAACGCGCAGAGCGCGAAGAGCAGTCCGGTCACGATTGCAGTGAGACCGGTGCGTCCACCTTCAGCGACGCCGGCTGCAGACTCGATGTATGTGGTAATCGAGCTTGCTCCGAACAGGCCGCCTACCGTTGCGGCAGCGGAGTCCACGGCGAGAATGTTGCGGATACCGGGGACCTTGCCGTCTTTGTCGACGAATCCGGCCTGCTCGCCGATGGAGATGACGGTGCCCATGGTGTCGAAGAAGTCCGTCAGCATGACAGCGAAGACGAACAGCAGAAGCGTGGGCGTGAAGACCTGGAGGAGCGCGATCGAGTTTGTGCCCTCAGGCGTTTGGAACGGTGCGAAGAAGGTGTCGAAGACCGGCATCGCGAGCAGGCTTCCGGTCGGGAGCTTCGTGACGCCGAGAATGAGCGCGGCAATCGTGGCGACGACGATACCCCAGAGAATATCGCCCTTAACCTTGAGGGCCATGAACGCGATGATCGCGATGAGACCGATGAGCGTGACCCACACTGCAGGCGTCGAGAAGTCGCCGAGCTTGACGAGTGTGTTGGGGTCACCGACGACGATCTTGCCGTCGACAAGGCCGATGAAGGTGATGAACAGGCCGATGCCAACGCCGATTGCGCGCTTCAGCTCGATCGGAATCGCGTTCATGATGCTTTCGCGGAGACCGGTCATGACGAGCAGAAGGATGACCAGGCCCTCGACGAAGATCACGGACATGCCGACCTGCCAGGGCACACCGGCGCCAAGGATGATGCTGAAGGCCACGACTGCGTTCAGGCCCATGCCCGAAGCGAGTGCGAGAGGCCTATTGGCCAAGAGCCCCATGCAGATGCACATGAGTGCGGCACCAAGCGTGGTGGCGGTCGCCAATGCCGGAATCCACGTCGCGCCGGTTTCACCGAACGCTGCCGAGAGGATACCCGGGTTCACAAAAATGATGTAGGCCATCGTCATGAACGTGACGACGCCGGCGAGGACCTCTGTCCTCAGGTTCGTCCCGCGCTCCTTGAACTTAAAGAAGTTCTCCATCGCACCAAGCCTTCCTGTAGGTCTTGCTTGTTGGCATTCCCTGCGGCGTTCGCCGGCACCCCGGACGGTCGCCGCTCCACACACTCAGACGGCTACCGGCACTCCCCCTTCCAAACGCTCGACGCGCCATGGACGGCTACTTATGTAAACACAGGAGGCCGACGTCATACCGGACCATCCTCGGGTGTCCAGAGGGATCCGAGATAGCGCGCCGGTACATCGAAATGTGAGCTCGAAGCGTCGAGGATCTCTGTGGCCATAGGTGGCCTAAGGTCCAGGCCGACGAGTGACGCAGGGTCGATCAGTTTGACGGCTTCGATGGTAGAGTCAGCCGGCGTAACCTGAAGCGCTCCGCCGGTTACCTCGGCAAGGAACGTGATGTTGACCACGTGCCTGGTTCCGCCGGGCTCGATCGTGTCGCTGATGAAGAGCGGCCGGAGAAGCGCGCATTCAAGACCGGTCTCCTCAAGGACTTCTCGGCGGAGGGCCCCGTCGAGGGTCTCCCCTGCATCGACGCCCCCTCCCGGCAGCAGATAGTACGGTTGGCCGGTGCGACGTTGCTGAACGACAAGGATCTTGTCCTCGATGACGATTATGGCAGCGACCCGTACGCGGGGGCGGCTAGATGCCCGTGCTGCCAAAGCCGCCATCCCCTCGTACGGTCTCATCGAGCGCTGTAACCTCAACAAGTTCGACGCGCTCTACGCGCTCTATCACGAGTTGGGCGATCTTCTCGCCACGAACAATCTCTATCGGCGTGTTCGCGTCCATGTTGATTGCGATGATTTTGATCTCGCCGCGGTAGTGGCTGTCGATGAGCCCCGGGGCGTTCACGACGCTGAGCCCCCGCTTGATGGCAAGTCCGCTTCTGGGCAGCACGAACCCGGCATGTCCGTCGGGGATTGCGATCGCGATGCCCGTGGGGATGAGTGCGCGCTCGAAGGGCTGCAGGGTACGGGTTTCGGCCGAGTAAAGATCGAGGCCGGCGTCGCCCTCGTGGGCATACGCCGGAAGCGGCAGGTCCGGATCGAGGCGCTTGATCTCCAGGTACATCCTCAGACTCCTCGTAGTGCCGTGGGAAGGTACGACTCACACGCGATTGCAGCAGCGAGGAGCGCATCGCGGTGATAAGGCACGACGGCCGACGCGCGCGGATCCAGTGCGTTCTCCGGACGGAACTGCTGGATGGCGTAGCGGTCGCCGCCTTGAAGCTGTTGTGCGATCACGGCGAAGTCATCGAGCGCGACAGCGCCAGGATACGCGGTAGTCCGGAATTCGTGGGGGACTCCGCTTCCGATGAGCATGTCGATGGTTCTGGCCGCCATATCGGCTGAATCATCACATCCGGTCAGAGTGGCGTAGCGGTCGCTGACCGACTTGACGTCGAGCGCCACGAACTCGACCAGGTTGTCCGAGAGAAGTTCTTGCACGAGGTGCGGGTTGCTGCCGTTGGTGTCGAGTTTTACCGGAATCCGCAGTGCGGCCACAGACTCCAGGAGGTCACGGAGCCCCGGGTCGGTCGTGGGTTCTCCGCCGGTGATAACGACGCCGTCGATCCAGTCGCGCTTCTCGGTGAGGTGCGTAACGAGCCCGTCCCAGTCGCCGGGTTCGGTGGGTTCGCTCAGGAGTTGCCCGTTGTGGCAGAACGGGCACCTGAAGTTGCATCCACCGAGGAAGACCGTCGTCGTCAGGCGACCCGGCCAGTCGAGCATCCCGGCGGGAAGCCATCCGGCGAGCCGACACGTCGGAGCCTCCGGGTCCACCTTCTCGGTCCTGTCCTGGGGCGTGATCATCGGTGAGAAGCCTCAGTTCGCCATGAGTTGATGAATCGCGGACGGGTCGGGCGCCTCGCCGCGCCATGCGGCAATCTCCTTGCCGGAGGAATCCAGCACGAGCACGGACGGCGTCGCCAGAACGTTGTAAAACGATGCCTCGGCGAGTCCGTCAATCGATGTGACATCGAATACCTGGACGTTGTGAACACCCTCGCAGGCCCGCTTGGCCGCAGGACACCTCGGGCAGTCTTCTTTGATGAACAGTTTGACTTCCATGAGGCCTCCTATGCGCTCGCGGCAGATGGTGTGCTCAAATCAGTGCGCACGCGGTCGTAGAGTTCGCCGACCTTGCTCCGGTTCCACGTCTGTACCTTACTGAAGTAGCCGACGATGCGCGTGACTCCGTACACGTCGAGCGAGCCACAGAGCGGGCACTGCGACTTGAGGCCCCGGCTTGTGCGTCGGCACGACTCGCAGACGGTGAACTCAGGGCTGAATGCGACCTGGGAGCACTGTGTGTTCCGGAAGGTCTTGATGACGAACGACTCGATGGCGCCGGGGTCGGGCTCACTCTCGCCGAGCCACACGTGCACGATGGCACCCGCCTCGATGAGCGGGTGGAACCGCGACTGCATCTCGACGCGGGTGATGTAGTCGATGGGAGCATCCGCTGCCAGGTGAATCGAGTTGGTGTAGTAGTAGTTCTGACTCGTTACGTCGCCCTTCACGGCCGCCGCGGTCTGCTCCGGCCAGTACTTCATGTCGAGCTTCGCCAGGCGATACCCGGCTGATTCAGCCGGACTCTCTTCGAGCACGAGGTTGATCCCGTAGCGTTCCGAGAGCTCCCTGCACTTAAGGCTCATGGCCGATATAACCTTCAACCCGAACCTGAGGGCGTTGTCGGATTCGTGTAGTTGCTCGCCCGTGTGGACCTGGACGAGTTCGTTCAGTCCGATGAGGCCCGCCAGGTAGGTCAGCTGATCCATCTTGAGGTACGGCGAGCCGTCGAGATTGAGCGTCAGCATGCCGAGCGGACCCTCGTCGCCAAGGTCGAACAGGTCCTGGATGAACGTGCGTTTCTGCGCGTGCGCCTTAGCCACGAGCTCAAGAGTCCGGTTGAGCTCCATGAAGAGCGCCTGGTCGCTGCCGTGAGCCTTGTAGGCGATTCTCGGGAGGTTGATCGTGACGTTCTGCAGCGCCGAGAACCGCATCCTCTCGGGGGTCGAGGTCTCCCCGAGCTGTTCTTTGCTCAGCTTCAACTTGAGCCTGCAGCACTGCGACACCGTGACTTCGTCGCCGCGATCGAATACGAAGTACGTGATTCCCTGCTTGCTGGCAACTGAGCAGGCCTGGTTCAGGAACACTTCATGACCGGGCGTCTTGAAGAAGTCCTCGCTGATATGGAGCAACGGCTTTGGGAAGACAAAGGTCTTGCCGTGCGCATCTCCTCGGGCGTACACGTTGAACATCGCTCGCAGGAACCCCTGCGCTTCCGGCTCGTAGTCCTTGTAGGTCTTGCCGGTGTACTCGCCGCCCGGGCCGATTGCAGGCGTGTCAGCGAAGTGCTGAGGGACGTTGTAGTAGAGGTTGAAGTCCGTGAAGACGACCTGAGATCCGCGTGCGCCCGCGAGTTGGTTGAACTCGAAGATGAGCATCTGCGCGAGCTGGTCGAGTTGTTCCTCGGTCTTGCCAACGAGGAACGGGGCGATGAAGACGTTGACGGCCTCCCAGCCGACGGCCCCTGCGTAGTGCGCTTGAAGTGCACTTGCCATCTTGACCATGTGCCCGATGAGCACCTCTGCATGCTTTGCCGGCTTCGAGACGGACGTGATGTTGGGCAGCTTGAGCCCGTACTTCTTGATGTACTCGAGACTGTGTCCACCGCAGTACGGCCGGATGATGAATCCAAGGTCGTGGAGGTGGATGTCCCCGACGTAGTGTGCCTCCGAGACGTCATCGCTGAACACCTTACGCAGTGCGAACTCCTTGAGGATCGTCTCGGCGAGGGTCAGGTTTATCGACTCGGGGTTGTGCGTGGTGTTCGAGTTCTCTTTGTTCGCATTCTTGATGATCTGCTCGACATCCCACATCGGGAGACCGATGTGCGTGTGCTTCTTGAGTGTCGTCGTGAGCCCGCGCTCGAGAAGTTCGAGGTCAACGAACTCGCGGATGATGGCCGTGGTGACGGTCATGAGGTTGGTGCCGTCGATGCGGTCCTCTACACAGAGCGCGATCTCGTCGGCGAGTATCTGCGCGAGTCCGGTCTCTCTCACGAGTGATTCGGCGATCTTTGACCGGTCCCAGCTATCGATTTCCTGTCGCGACGTGGTGGAGACAAGGAGGGCTATATCGGTCGCGTCGGCGCCCCGCGGGGTCGTTCCGGGCTTTATCACGTTGATGACCCGCTCAAGCACCATTGCGTCCTCCGCGTCGCTTGTGTTGTGGTACGTGCTCGTTTCAAGAGCCTGCTTCGTCGAAACCCGCTGGCGTCTTACTCCAGCTTCGTGAGCTCGGACGTGAATTCGTCGAGGTCCTGAAACTGCTTGTAGACCGATGCGAACCGTATGTAGGCAACCTTGTCTAGTTCGAGCAGTCGCTTGAGCACCATGTCGCCCAGGTGCTTCGCGGATACCTCATACGAGAACGAGTTGTGGAGCTCCGTCTCGATTCCATCCATCAGCGATTCGAGTTGCGCCGGCGTTACGTTGCGCTTCGCCGTTGCTACGATCAGGCCACGCAACAGCTTGCCTCTATCGAACGGCTCCCTGCTGGAGTCCTTCTTGAGTACCATGAGCGGCATCTCTTCGCGTCGCTCGTAGGTGGTGAAACGCTGTTCGCAGGCCAGGCACTCGCGACGCCGTCGAATAGCATCGCCGGACTCAGACACCCGGGAATCAACGACTTTCGTCTCGGCATGACCACAAAACGGACACTTCATTGCCGCACCCCC
>JBBQIR010000027.1:0-27082 GCA_038325105.1 Coriobacteriia bacterium | reverse complement strand
ATCTGCGCGATAACGGGCGCCGCACCGGTTCCGGTGCCGCCACCCTCACCCGCAGTGATGAAGACCATGTCGGCGCCCTGAAGCGCCTCTTTGATCTCGGCCTTGTTCTCATCGGCTGCCTGGAACCCTACATCAGGATCGGCGCCGGCCCCGAGGCCCTTGGTCAGGCCGACACCGACGTGGACCTTATAGTCCGCATCGGACATCAAGAGCGCCTGTGCATCGGTGTTGACGGCGATGAATTCGACGCCCTTGACGCCGGCCTCGACCATGCGGTTAACCGCATTCGTCCCGCCGCCGCCGACGCCAACGACCTTGATAACCGCCAGGTAGTTAGCCCCCGTCTCCAACATCGTACAACCTCCCGGAGTTGCCCTGTTTGCTCTAGCCTAACCCTCAAGTCGAAGTCCACTGTGCTCAGACAAACGTCAATCTTTGCATGAACTTTACCCTACACGCAAGACGTGTGCAACATTTTCTTGAGGAGTTTTCGCCGGGCAAGGACCGGACGCCACCAGCTAGTCTTCCAGACCGCGCCAGACGGGGTCTCTCTCCGTGGAGCGAACGTCGATGAACACGACGTTTCCTGAGTACTTACGCATGATCGTAAGCGCGCGAAGACTCTTCGTTTCAAGCTCGTTCGCTTCGCCAATGAGAATCTCAACGTTCTCCGTCGTGAGCAGCGTAGTCTCATCAATGCTCGGCGCAGTGACCGCTCGAAGCTTCGATCTCAGTTCATCACTGATTCCCGAGAGGACTCCGAGCGCATTGATGAGGACCTCCGACGTGCTGGCCCTCCCCGCTTTGAGGTCGAGCCCGGGAATATCGCGAACCACCGGAAGCGTGGATGTCTCGTCGAGTGACTGCTCGCCAAGAACCATGCCGGTCTTGTCGACCGCCCAGAACGTCTCACCCGTATCCACCAAGGCAATGGGCTTTCGCTCCACGATGCGGATACGCAGCGTGTGCGGGAAGTCACGCGTCACCTGTGCTTCGGCGATCCACGCATAGGCGAGGAGGCGCTCTTCGATTGCGCGGGCGCGATATCTCAGCAACGTCGCGTTATCGGGTATGGCGGCCAGGTTGCGGACGGTGTCGACAGGCAGACGCTCGGCACCGATTACCTCCACCTCTTCTATCCCGAACACGGGCGACCGATAGATTGCGATGGTCCCGGCTGAAACCGTGATGACAGCCGCAAGCACGATCGCGACTCGAATCTGTCGCCGGCGTCGTGTCTCGGCGATTCGCCGCTCTCGATCATCGCGCTTGCCGCGTGCGACGCGGTCGCCGGCGCCGGTTCGTGGGGCTTCGACGTCGAACGAGCGAGAACGCACCCTCGGCGCAGGCTGCGGCATCTTGGCCGCTTGGCGCCGGCGTGTAGTATCAACCTTTGGTTGAGGCACAGGTTGTTCGCTCAGCTTTCTGCTGCGCGAACCGGTCCCGACATGGACCTTCCTACGGTTCTGCGAACTCCCCGAGGAACCGGACCTCCGGCTGGAGCTCGATGCCATACGTATCCCTTACCGTCGTCCGAACCTTACTCATCAGGCCGACCACGTCAGACGCAGTCGCACCACCAACGTTCACGATGAAGTTCGCGTGCACATCGGACACGCGCGCACCACCGAGTCGCGTTCCCTTGAGCCCGGCCGCCTCGATCAGGCGTCCTGCGGAGTCACCCTCCGGATTCTTGAACGCGCTTCCGGCACTCGGTACCCCAAGTGGCTGGCTGCTCTTTCGGAGCCTGAGGCTCCGCTCCATCGCAAGCCGTATCCGCTCCGGGTCTGCCGGTGCCAGTCGCAGCACTCCTTCGACGATGATACCGCGCGTGGGAAGCCCGCTCGTGCGGTAACCCCACGGAATCTCATCACCGCGCAGCCGCAGCAAGCCCTCCCCTGGCACGAAGAGTGTGACTGACTCGGTGACCGACCCTATCCACGCATCCCGGCTACCCGCGTTCATCGCGAGGGCACCGCCGACCGTACCCGGCACACCGACCGCGAACTCCAGACCTCCGAGTCCCCGCGAGAATGCATCCTGCACGAGATACGCCAGGACGCATGCGGCGCCTGCCCGAATGTGGCCGTCCTCGCATGCATGCCTCTTGAACTCCTTGCCGAGAAGCACAACGGCGCCCCGGATGCCCGCGTCGGCAACAAGCAGATTCGTCCCCTTGCCGATCGTTGTGAACGCAACGTCTTCCTCGGCCAGCACCTCAAGGGTTTCCGAGAGGCTGGCGATCGTGTCACAGATGATGAGGAGATCCGCCGGGCCGCCGATTCTGAGCGACGTGTGCCGGGACATCGGTTCCGATGCCCTGACATCACCGACATCGGAGGTGCGCAGCCGTTCGTATGCGGATGCTACAGACACCGGGCAGCCGCTGTCTCTGAGCGCTCCGACATCGCGCGAACGATCTCGCCCGACAGTGCCGTGACGTCGCCGGCACCCATGGTCATGACGAGGTCTCCGGGCCGGGCGCGATCGGCAACATACGCCGCGATGTCTCCCCTGTGTGGGAAGTACGCCGCGCCGGCGTGCGGGTGCGCTGCGAGCAGCGCGTCGAGTACCGTCTTGCCGCTCACACCAGGGATAGGTGCCTCTCCGGCGCTGTAGACGTCCATGAGCACGATGCGGTCCGCATCCTTGAAGGATGCCCCGAAGTCCGCACCGAACGCCTCTGTGCGGCTGTAACGGTGTGGCTGGAAGACGACCCAGACGCGATCGAAGCCGGTACCCCGGGCGGCGGCTAGCGTCGCACGCACCTCGGTGGGGTGATGCGCATAGTCGTCGACAACCGTCACGCCTCCGACTTCGCCTATGTGCTCGAAGCGGCGCCGTACGCCCGCGTACAAGGCAAGCGGCTCGACGGCCGCCGAAGGGTCAAGCCCGATCGCCCATATCGCGGCAAACACACCGGTCGCGTTCAGCACCATATGCTCTCCGGGTACCGAAATTCTCGCGGACACCGAGGCGCCGTCGGGAAACGTCACCTCAAAGCGGTGACCCATCCCCTCGCGCACGAGGTTGGAACATCGAACCTGCGCACCCTCAGTCGCACCGTATGTTACCGTGCGCCCACGGCAGTGAGCCGCAGCAAGTCCGGGGAGACGCGCATCGTCGGCACACACGACGGCAACGCCGTCCTCTGCAACATTACCCAGGAATTCGCCGAAGGTCGCCACGACCTCGTCGATACCCGAGTAGTGATCGAGATGGTCCGCCTCGACGTTCGTAATGATCGCCAACTGCGGGCTGAGATAGAGGAACGACCCGTCGCTCTCATCAGCCTCGACGACGTAGTACTCGCCGGCACCGCAGCGTGCGTTCGAGCCCATATCGTTCAGCTCTCCGCCAATGAGGAACGTCGGATCGAGGCCGAGGCCGGCGATCACGCTCGTGAGCATCGACGATGTGGTCGTCTTACCATGCGTTCCCGCTACCGCGAGGGTGAGCAAGTCGCGTCCGACATGCGCGAGCATCTTCGCCCGCGGCCACACATCGATGCCGCGTCTGCGTGCCTCGGCAAGTTCGGGATTCGTTTCCGGAATTGCCGAGGAGATCACCACGACGTCGGGGTCACCGAGGTTCTCGACAGCGTGACCGATTGCCACGGACATACCCGCCTCGGTAAGCGATCGCGCGTAGCGCGACTCCTTCAGGTCGGATCCCGTCACGGCGATTCCGCGCTCGTGCATGACGCGAGCGATCCCGCTCATGCCTGCACCGCCCACGCCAATGAAGTGCGCGTACACCTTGCTCAACTTCGATCTCCTCGCTGCCGTGACTTTCGTGCTGCCCGGCGCACCATATCCGTTACCCGAACACCCGCGTCCGGCCGGCCAAGTGAGGCCGCAGCCGCTGCCATCCTCTCACGCTTCTTGCCGTCACGCACGAGACTGAGCACGGCGCTACCGAATGCGTCTCCCTCTATCTGGTCATCCGGGACGACGATTGCTCCCCCGCCCACGGAAACCGCGCGTGCATTGAGCGTCTGGTGGTCGTCAGTGGCATACGGATACGGCACAAGCACCGATGCCCGTCCGATCGCCGTGATCTCAGCTATCGATGTCGCACCGGCGCGCGCAACGACAACATCCGCGGCGGCAATTGCGTCACCCATGCGCTCGATATACTCGTGAAGGCGGTACCGCTTCGCCGGGTCTGCAAGCGCCTCCGCCATCGCCTCTCTGACGGAAGGGGCGTCCAGAGTACCCGCGACGTGTACGACTTGCAACCGGGGCTCCCCGGCAAGCGACGGCCAGAGGCGCGCGAGTGCCTCGTTGAGATGCTTGGCCCCGCGACTGCCACCGAAGACGAGCAGGACGATAGCGTCCGGGTCGAGGTCGAGCGCCCGGCGTCCGGCGTCCCGGTCGGCGTGGAGAATCGCGCCACGTACCGGATTTCCGGTGACCGTCGCGCGATCGGGGCGCTTAAGGTGCTTGATCGAACTCTCATACGTAACGCCGACGGCACTCGCCCACCGCGACAGCACCTTGTTGGCGAGTCCGGGGACCGAATTCTGCTCGTGCAACACGAGCGGCGTTCCAGTGAGCACGGCGGCGAAGCCGACCGGCAGCGACACGTAACCGCCAAACCCTGCGACCACATCGGGGCGGTGGCGCGCGATCAGCCGGATTGCTCTGAGGACCGACGCCAGTATGCGAACGCCGGAGGTCAGGAGCGTCACCGGGTGACCCCGATCGAATCCCTTGGATGCTACGGGATGGAACGCAACGCCCGCCTCGGGAACGAGACGGGCCTCAAGTCCATCAGGCGTGCCAACGAAGAGGACTTCGTCACGCCCGTTTTCGCCGAGGAGGCTTGCCACCGTCAAGGCCGGATAGACGTGCCCTGCCGTCCCCCCGCCGCTCAATAGAAACCGCACGCTGTGACCCCCTGCTTGTCGGAGTGACCGCTTGAGCACGCGCATCGTGCGCTCGGTCCCGGTTTGGTGTCGACTTCGCGCCGGCTCGCTTATGCGCTCCGGCAGAACGCCGTGCAACGCCGAGAACAAGACCGACGCACATGAGTGTGAAGATCATCGAAGAACCGCCATAGCTCACGAGCGGAAGCGGGATACCAGTGATGGGCATCAGACCCGTGACCGCCGCCATATTCATTATCGCTTGTGTGACGATCATGGCGGTCAGTCCGCCTGCGAGCAGCCGATCGTACACGTTCGTGGCATTGAGCGCGATCCGGATACCCGCGTACGCGAAGATCGCAAACGCGATGACGACCGCAAGCGCACCGATGAGACCGAGCTCCTCGCCGAGAATCGCGAAAATGAAGTCGGTGTGTGCGGCAGGCAGGTAGAAGAACTTCTGCTTGCTCAGGCCGAGGCCGACACCCGTAAGACCGCCTGAGCCAAACGCGTAGAGCGACTGGATGATCTGGAAACCGTCTCCCAGCGGGTCCTTCCACGGGTCCAGGAACGCGAGGTACCGCTCAAGCCGGTACCGCTCGACCGCAACCAGTAGCGCGGCGAGTACCGTGCCTGATATCGCCAGAGCCCCGAGGAGCGGACCGCTCACGTCGGCGAGCCACAGAATGAGGAAGACCGCGAACACGATCGACATCGTCGTGCCCATATCCGGCTGCGCCATGATGAGAACGATCACCGGAAGGATCACGGCCATCAATCTGCCAAGCAACTGGCGGCCGTCGATCTGACGGCGCTGCCACTGCGAGAGGAACAACACTGTCATCAGGATGCAGCCGAGCTTCGCGAGCTCCGATGGCTGCAGCGGAATACCCGCGACTACGACCCAGCGCTGAGCACCCCATTTGCCGATACCGACTACGAGTACCGCCAGGAGACCAAGGAATGACACTCCCCACACAACCCAGCCAATGACCACCGGGTCCCGAAGGGGGTTGCCGCTCTTGCAACCGAAACGGATCTCGAACCGGGATGCCAGGTAGAGCGCCAGCGCGCCCGCGACAATGAACAGCAACTGCTTCTTCAGGTGATAGGCGCTGTCGCCGTTGTGAACGTAGTCCGCAACTGAGGATGCGGAGTAGATCATGAGCAACCCCGCGAGCACCAGGAAAACCGTCACGCCAAGGAAGAGGTAGACGGCACCCTGCCCTTTGGATGGCCTCGACACTACGGCGTCACCTGCCCCGACAAGGAGCGCACCGTCTCGCGGAACACGCGGCCACGATGCTCGTAGTCGTCGAACTCGTCGAACGACGCGCACGCCGGCGACAGCGCCACCACGTCACCGGGAACCGTCATCTGCGCTGCGGCTGCGATAGCGCTGAGCATCCCTTCGGTCCGCACGACCGTGAATGTCGCCGGACACGATTCCGAGAACGCTGCAGCAAACTCATCGGCCGACTCACCGAAAATAACCGCTCCCTTGCAGCGCTGCGAGACCGCACGCGCAAGCTCACCGAAGTCGTTCCCCTTGTTGTGGCCGCCGAGCAATACGACAAGAGGCCGATCTTCGAATGCGGTAAGCGCCTTCAACACCGCGTCGGGGTTGGTCGCCTTTGAGTCGTTGAAGTACTCCACTCCTGCCACGACGCCAACGGACTCCAACCGGTGTTCGATGGGCTCAAAGGAGCACAGGCCGTTGCGGATGTCGGGCAACGATGCGCCTATTGCGTGCGCGGCCGCAGCGGCGGCAAGCGAGTTACTCACATTGTGGTCCCCGCGAATCTGAAGTTCGCCAATCCGGACGAGCGGGACACGCTCGCCATGAACGGTGAGGACCAACATGTCATCTTCGACGGTAGCATCTCCGCGCCCGCCGACAATCCCGACTTCGCAGACCACGACCCCAAGAGCGCGAACCTGTGCGGAGAAAGCGGCCGATCCGGGATCGTCGATGTTGATAACAGCAGTGTCGCCGGACGTCTGATTCGCGAAGACACGCGCCTTGTCGGCCGTGTATGCGTCAAGCGAACCGTGCCAGTCGACGTGATCGGGCGTGATGTTGAGGAGCACCGCAACGCGAGGGTGAAAGCGCTCGGTAAGTGCAAGCTGGAACGACGAGACCTCCGCAACGAACACCGTCGCCGGGCCCGCTTCTCGAGCCACCCGTGTGGCGGCGCGACCGATGTTGCCGACGCTCTCGGCCGGAATACCGGACTCTCTCAGTAGGTGCTCAAGCAGTGCAGTCGTCGTTGTCTTCCCGTTCGTGCCGGTTATGGCGACCCACGGAGATGCAGACACCCGGTACGCGAATTCCAGCTCCGAGATGACCGGCACTCCGATGGCGCGGGCCGCGACCATGACCGGGCTCGAGGGTGGGATGCCGGGGCTGGCCACCACGAGATCGGCGTCAGCAGGCACGGTCGAAATACCGAGAATCACGCTCACACCCATGGCACGAAGCGCGGCAACGTGTCTCTCGAGCTTGGGACCCGACCCGCTATCGATGAGGGTCACGCGAACGTCTGTGCCGCATGACGCATCGGTCGCGACATACTCCGCCACGGCGCGACCTGAGCGGCCCGCCCCGAGCACAACGACATGTCCGCGAATCTCCTCGGTCACTGAGTCCTCCGCTAGCTTTTCACGGCGCCCACGAAGTACAGGGCGAAGCCCGCACCCGCAAGAATGCCGGTGATGATCCAGAAGCGGACCATGATCTTCGTCTCGCTCCAGCCCTTCATCTCGAAATGGTGGTGGAGCGGTGCCATCCTGAAGATCCGTTTGCCCGTCAGTTTGAACGATGCCACCTGCAAAACGACCGAGAGCGTCTCTACCAGGTAAATGCCACCGATCACAAGCAGCAGCAACTCGGTCTTGGTCACGATGGCAAGTGACGCAATGGCCGCACCCAGACCAAGCGATCCCGTATCACCCATGAAGATGTCCGCAGGGTAGCTGTTGTACCACAGGAACCCGAGGCAGGCGCCGGCTACAGCGGCACCGAAGAGTGCGACCTCGAGGTGGTCTTGCCGAAACGCGATCGCCACATAGGCGAGCATCACGATCATGACGCTGCCGGCCGCCAGCCCATCAAGTCCGTCGGTCAGGTTCACCGCGTTGCTCTCGCCGACGACCATGAACCACACAAGGATGACATACAGCCACGGGACGATGATCTTGAACCCGACAACAGTGAACGTGCTCGTCAGCCCGCCGAGGTCGAGGTTGCCAACGAACGGCACAAGGACGTGTGTGTCGAGGTGCGCCCAGTTGACTGCGGCGAGTGCAACGAAGACTGCGACAACCGCCTGACCGATGATCTTTGCGCGGGGTTTCAGGCCGAGCGAGCGCTCGTGAACGACCTTCGCGTAGTCATCGATGAATCCAAGAAGCCCGCATGCCAGCATGGCGACAAGCGGGATAATGCCGAGCCGCCCGACTTCGCCGGTGGCGAGGTAGATGAGCGCAACGACGATCAGAATCAGGACACCACCCATGGTGGGCGTGCCCTGTTTGACGAGGTGCCCCTGAGGCCCATCCGCTCTGATTTGCTGGCCGATGTTCCGGTAGCGCAAAAGCCTGATCCACAGCGGGAAGAGCGCCCCGGCGAGCGCGAGCGCAAGGATGGCCACCAGGAAGATCTGGTAGGTAGGATAACGGGCTATGGCGGGGATGAAGTTAAACATGAGGTTCAGTGATTCCGTCCACAACACGTTCCAGGCCCATAACTCTCGATGCCTTCACGAGGACGACATCGCCAGGCGTCAACAGATCGTCGAGCACCTCGCTCGCCTCGTCAGGCGTGGCGCACGGCCGCACGGAAGCCGGTGGCATGCCGGCAGCGAGTGCCCCGTCGGCGATGCGACGCGCCCGCTCTCCCACCGTCACGAGCGTGTCGAGACCCAGTTCGTTGACGTATTCACCCATCCTGAAGTGGGCGAGCTCCGTAAGCGAGCCCAGTTCTGCCATGTCTCCGAGCACCGCAATCCGTCTGCCTT
This sequence comes from Coriobacteriia bacterium, assembly GCA_038325105.1. Lineage (GTDB taxonomy): Bacteria > Actinomycetota > Coriobacteriia > Anaerosomatales > Anaerosomataceae > WSXY01. Next base: position 18,193 of record JBBQIR010000027.1, on the reverse strand, counting down.
CCGCGGGAACATCGATAAGCGCATCGAGTGCCGCGCGCATTGAGGTCGGGTTCGCGTTGTAGGCATCGTTGATGACAGTGACGTGCGACGCGCTCTGGAATATCTCCATGCGCATCGCCGAGAAGGTCGCCTCATTCAGACCACGGGCGATATCCTCAAGACTCACCTCAAGGTAGAGTCCTACCGCGGCAGCCGCGAGCGCATTGTATACGTTGTGCCGCCCGGGGATCGGCAGTTCGACCTCCACGCTCCCCTCGTTCGCGTGCAACATGAAGATAGGCGTGCCCGTCTCGGATAGCTCGATGTCGGTGGCACGCACGTCGCACTCGCCACTGAGCCCATAGCGGGTCACAGCGGCGGTTGCTTCCTTCGCCAGCGTCATCGACCACGCATCATCGCCGTTGAGGAACACCCGTCCGCTTTCGGGGACGGCGTGTACGAGTTCGCCCTTCGCTGACGCGATCGCTTCCTCACTTCCAAGCACTTCAATATGGCTCACACCGACGTTGGTCACGAGGCCCGCGGTCGGCCGGGCGATCTCGGCAAGGCGCGCGATCTGCCCCGCGCCCCGCATCGCCATCTCAACCACGAGTACACCGGTGTCAGCCGCGGCGCGCATCACGGTCAGTGGTACCCCGAGTTCGTTGTTCATGTTGCCCTCGGTTGCAACAACGCGCATGCGCGTGCCAAGAACGGAGCCGAGAAAGTCCTTTGTCGTCGTCTTCCCCGTCGAACCGGTAACGCCGATGACCGGGCACATCAGACGCTCGCGGTGGTATGCGCCGAGATCCTGCACCGCACGCGTCGCATCCTCAACCAAGACGAGTGCCACATCGTGTCGGCGTGACTTCGCGAGCGTCTCCCGGATTGTCTCATCGTCTCTTGTAACCAGAACCGCACGTGCGCCAGCAGACAGTGCCGGCGCGATGTAGTCGTGTCCGTCGGCATTGTCACCGCCGAACGCGACGAATGCCGCGCCCGGACCAACGTCGCGCGAGTCGATCGCGAGCCCGTTGACCATCGTGTTCTCATCGCCGGTCAGCAGCGTGCCGCCAACGACTTCCACAAGCTTAGCGATCGACAGCGTCAGCATATCGCCCTCAACTCCTCGGCAACGACCTCTCGGTCGTCGAAGTGCACCGTTCGGTCCGAGAATATCTGGTAGTCTTCATGCCCCTTACCGGCAATCAGCACCGCGTCGCCTTCTCCGGCCGAGCGGAGAGCGACCCCGATCGCCTTGCGGCGATCGACCTCTATCACATAGTGGGCACCAGTCCTGCGGACACCGTCCTGTGCCTGGAGAATGATGCCGACAGGATCCTCGCTTCTGGGGTTGTCACTTGTGATGACGACCTCATCGGCGCCGTTTCCCGCAGCGGCACCCATGAGGGGTCGCTTCTCGGGATCACGGTCGCCTCCGCAGCCGAACACCACAACGACCTTACCGGGTGTCACAGCCCGAACTGCGGCAATCGCCTTCGACAGAGAGTCGGGTGTATGTGCGTAGTCGACGAATACCGCGAACGGCTGACCGACATCAACGCGCTCCAGCCGACCCGGAACCTGCGGTGCATTCTCTAATCCGGTCACCACAACGTCGAGTGCTACCCCAAGGGCGAGAGCGCTACCGGCAGCGACGAGTGCGTTCTCGATGTTGTAGGCGCCGGCAAGCGGAAGCACGATACGCCTGTTGCCTTCCGGGGTCACGAGCGTGAACGTCGTAGAGCGTGAAGCGGGGGTCTCATCGGTGGCCTGGACGATTGCTCCCGGTGAGCGACCCACCGTCCATACGCCCGAAAGCGTGTCGGCCAACTCGGCTCCCGCCGGATCGTCGATGTTGATGACGCGCGCCCTGACATCCATCTCGGTGAACAGGCGGCGCTTGACGGACCAGTACTCCTCGAGGGTGTGGTGGTAATCGAGGTGATCCTGGGTGAGATTCGTGAATGCCGCCACAGCGAACCGGGTGCCGTCGACGCGGTGCAGGTCGAGCGCATGACTCGAGACCTCCATGGAGACGCCGCGCACGCCCGCCACGATCATTCTTGCGAACAGGGCTTGTAGGTCCGCAGATTCCGGGGTCGTACGCGCCGACGCCAGCCTGTCTCCGGCCACCCGGGTCTCAACCGTGCCGATGAGTCCCGTCGTGCGTCCGTCGGCCCGCAGGATGCTGTCGAGGAGGTAGACCGTCGTTGTCTTGCCGTTCGTACCCGTGACGCCGACGACGTCGAGCGCGCCGGACGGCTCTCCGAAATGCCGGGCGGCTGCCAGCGCGAGCGCGCGACGTGTGTCAGGTACGACCGCGTGGGCCGCGTGGCCAACATCAATCGGTCGCTGGCTCACCACGGCAACGGCACCCCTGGCAAGGGCATCAGCGACGAATGCGTGGCCATCGTGCTTGAATCCGGAAATGCAGAAGAAGGCGTCGCCCCTTCGGACGTCGCCGGACCGGTACGCGACACCGGAGACGGGCGTCTTCGCGCCCGTCATCGAGGTCGTATCTATGTCGCTGAGGAGTACTGCCAGGGTGTTAGTTTTCACGGCGGCCTGCCACTCGGAATCCTGTCGATTTTAGCATAGCGCCCATGATCGACTGCTCACTCATCGTCACTCTGTGGCGCGTCCGTAACCGCGTCGCCCGCAGTCGATGATGCCTCGGTCGAGCTCGGTTTCACGGGCGTCGGGGGAATCTTGAGATGCTCCATGCAATACGCGGCGAGCGTCGAGAACGTCGGCGCGGCGACCGTACCGCCGAAGATCGAGTTCGACGGCTCGTCAAGCGTGACGATGATGAGCACCGCAGGGTCCTCGGCAGGTACGAATCCCGAGAACGACGCAACATACTTCCCGGCGGCATACCCGGGGACTCCGTCGGTGCGCGCCTTTTGTGCGGTACCCGTCTTGCCCGCGACGGTGTAGCCGGTGACACGCGCCGCAGAACCCGTCCCCTCGGTCACAACGGCCTGGAGCACGTCGCGCATCTGGGCAGCCGTTTCGGCTGAGATCGACTGCTTCTTAGGCCAGACGATCGCCTTCTCGGGCGAGTCGGGCAGCGAATCGAGAAAGTGCGGCGTGACGAGTTGCCCGCCGTTTGCGATGGCACCGAGCGCTCGCGCGAGCTGAATCGGCGTGACGGATACTCCCTGACCAAACGGGATGTTGCCGATCGACGCCGCCGACCACTGCGCCGGCGGAGGTAGCCAGCCGGTGCCCTCACCGGGGAAGTCCACGCCGGTCTTCTCGGTCAGCCCGAACTTCGCGAAGTAGTTGTAGAGGCGGTCCTCACCGAGTGCGATGCCGAGCTTCACTGCACCCACGTTCGATGAGTTCGTGACGATGTCGGTCAGTGACCAGCGAACAGTCGCACGCGAATGCGACTCGTGAATCGTTCTGCCCCCGACCTTCAGCGTCGGCGGGAGGTCGAACATGCTCGTCGGCGTGAAGAGCCCTTCCTCGATGACCGCTGCCGCCGTGAGCGATTTGATCGTCGAGCCCGGTTCGTACGTGTCCACGATGGGACGGTTTCGGAACGCGGACGCATCGGCGCTCGCGAATTTGTTCGGGTCGAAGTCCGGTGTTGAGGCCATCGCAAGGATGGCACCGGTCTCGGGGTCCATCACCAGGACGGAACCTGCCTTTGCACCCCACTTTGCGACGGCCTTCTGTAGCTCGACGTGTGCCTGGTACTGAATGTCCTTATCAATTGTGAGAACGATGTTCTCGCCATCAACGGCGTCTTCTTGTACTGACACGCCGCCAGGAATTGGAATGCCGCGCGCGCCCTTCTCGGCAATCAACTTGCCGGGAGTACCGGCGAGCAGATCGTTGTAGTACTTCTCAAGCCCGTCGAGACCGCCGTCGTCAACGCCCACGAAACCGAGCACCTGGCATGCGAGTTCGTTTGACGGGTACACCCGACGCGAACTCTCCTGGAAACCGATGCCCTCTATGCCGATGCCTTCGAGCGCGGCAGCGCGCTCGAGATCGACTTTTCGCTCCAAGTACACGAATGGAGAATCCTTGGTGAGCTTCTTGAGATACCCGTCGGCGGGACCGCCAAGTACGTTGGCGATGACCTTGGACGCACCCTCCGGATCCTCAATCGTCGCGGGGACAGCGTAGATGTCGCGCGCCTCCATGCTCACGGCGAGCGGTTCACCTTCACGGTCGTAGATTGACCCGCGGCGAGCGGGAACGTCGATTTCGCGGTTACGCTGCCCAAAGGCCATCTGTGCGTACGCGGGCCCGGCGATCGCCTGAAGGTAGACGAGCCGGGCTCCGACGACCAGGAGCAACACCGTGAACGTGCCGAGGAGGGCGATGAAACGCCATGTGCGTCTCTTTCCGCTCCTCTGAGGCATCGCGGTCCCCCTGGTACGCCTCACTGACCTCTCACCGTGCCGACAGGCCGACATCGCCGACGAGGAGCACCTGCGCCTCACCTGCGGTCACATCCATCATGCTGGCCAGCAGTTCGCCCAGACCGCCGGATTTGGCGCTTGCAGACGACGTGTCGGTGGCGTCGGTAGTGCCCGTGCCGGAGGAGGGAACGGTAATGTAGGAGACGGACTTCGCCTCGGTCATGTTGAGTGCGGAGTCAGCAATCGCGGCGACTCTCGAGGGTGCAGCCAGTGCGCTGGCATCAGCCTCAAGCGACTTACTCTGCAGCTCCTCGGCGCGAATATCCTCCTGGATCCTAACAGCTTCGATCGCAGCCTCGGTCGCCTGCACTGCAACAGCAATACGAACGAGGCCGACAGATGCTAGCACGACCATCGCGATGCAGAACACGCGAAAAAGCATCGCCGACATCCCGGTGCGGGCGCGACGTTTCGGAGTCGGTGTACGGCGAGATGCAGCCTGAGCCAGCCTCAGATGCGGGCGGGCAGCGGGCATGCGATCGCTGTCGGCGTATTTTCGTGCCGCCGCGCCCATTTCCCGCCTCCTTTGCTATGACTACTGCTGCGTCTGCTGGTGCATGTGCTCGTACGTCTGCTTTACGCTTGTAGCTTCTCGGCAACCCTTAGCTTTGCGCTTCGTGCCCTCGGGTTGTCGCCTATCTCTGCCGCCGTTGGGGCGACAGGTCTCTTCGTGACGATTCGGAGTACCGGCTTGTGCTCGCACCTGCAGATGGGCAGGTCCGGCGGACACGTACACCCCTGTGACAGTTCGCCGAAGAGCCGCTTCACCACGCGTTCTTCGAGCGAGTGGTAGCTGATGACGGCGATTCGACCGCCTGGCCGCAGCCACCTGATCGCGGACTCGAGACCTTGCTGCAGCACTTCGAGCTCGTGGTTGACCTCGATGCGCAGCGCCTGGAATGTCCGGCGTGCCGGGTGCGGTCCCGTGCGGCGTGCAGCTGCGGGAATCGCATTCTTGATGAGCTCGACGAGCTCCCCCGTGGTGGTCAGTGGGTGGCGGCCCCGCGCGGCTACGACGAATGCTGCGATGCGCGAGGCCCACCGTTCCTCACCGTACTCGCGAATGATCCTTGCAAGATCCGCTTCGCTGTAGGTGTTGATGATGTCGGCCGCGGTAGGCTGCGATGTTGAGTCGTCCATCCTCATGTCGAGGGGGACGTCCTCCTGGTAGGTGAAACCGCGGCCGGCGACATCCAATTGGGGAGATGACACGCCGAGATCGAAGAGAAACCCGTCGACATACGGGATGGTGGCCTGAATGAGTAGGGCGTCCAGTTCACCGAAATTGCCTTTGAGTAGTATCACTTGCTGGCCGAGGGGTAGTGTGTCACGTGCTGCGGTGAGTGCGGCGTCATCTTGATCGATTCCCACGAGAATCCCCGTAGGCGCGATAAGCTCAGCGATCCGCTTCGCGTGTCCTGCCCCGCCCAAGGTGCAGTCGACGATGATAGAGCCGTCGTGCAACTGAAGTTGCTGCGTCACCTCGGCCAGCAAAACTGGGGTGTGCCGGTATTCCATTATCAAGGCCCTACAGAATGCCGAGTTCGGCGAGTTCCTTGGTCACATCTTCGATACGGTCAGCGGTTTCGCCGTTGTAGGAGGCCCACTTCTGAGCGTCCCAGATCTCGATGCGATCACCGTTACCGATAACCGCGACGTCCTTGTCGAGCCCGGCGTATTCGCGGAGGTTGCTCGCGACCGAGATCCGCCCCGCAGAGTCAAGTTCCGACTCCGTCGCACCCGAAGAGAAGAACCGCCGGGCCTGGCGGAGCTTGGGATCGAAGTCACCCTTGCCGGTGAGGCGGCCGAGGAATCCGACGTAGTCATCCGAGGAGTGAACGTAGAGACAACCTTCAAGTCCCTTTGAGACGACGAGCCTGCCCGTCATCTCGCCCCGGAACTTGGCCGGCAGCGACAGGCGACCCTTGGCGTCCAGCGTGTGCTGGTGTTCGCCGAGAAACATGCCCGTCCCTCCCCTTCACTCCTCCGGGACCCACTTCCGGTGCCCCTAGGCACCTCGATGGCATAACTGTATTCCACTCCATCCCACTTTGCAACACTTCATGGGGAAATTCCCCACCCTATAGGAATGGTGTGACATGGCCCCCCACTCAACACCGGGGCGAGAGGGTGCGATTCCGCTTGGATGACGCGAACTGGTACCACTAACTGCGCGTCTTAGTGCATACCAGGCAGGAATCGGACGTTGACAGTGGAAAGAAGCTACGACGGCTTTCATCCGGCGTGGTTGTCTACCCGGTGGGGCCACGATAGAATGGTTGTAGTGTGTGGTCACGACGGAAGTGAGCAACCCCTATGTATGGATGGTTTCTTCTCGGCAACAACGTCGCCGGCATCGTGTTCAACATGCTCGTCGTCGCCTTCTTTGCGGTAGTCGCAATCAGCATCGGTTTCCTGGTGTACGCGGCCAAGGAACTCAAGAAGCGGGAGACCGTTTCCGCCGACTAGAGCACCGCAACGCTGTTAGTGATGCTGACGTCCCGATGCGCCTGTAGTGCAGGTGCATCGGGACGTCCTCGTTTCGGGAAGAATCCTGACGGGGACCGCGACACGAAGGAGGATCACTATGAACCGCATGCGTCGTCCAAAGGGGTTCGTCGTCCGGTTGCTGGTGATAGCGACCGTGCTCGCGCTTGTGGCGGGTATCACCGTCGGCTGTAGCGCGGTCGATCAGTTGACCAAAGGAACGACTGCCGCTGAGAGTGCAGGTTCGTACAGCTCGGCTGCGCCCCCGGTGGTCGGATACGGCACATCCCCAGACGCGGTCGATGGTGGTGCACTCGTCGCGGAGTCATCCGACCCGGCGGCACGCGGCGACGTCGCCTCGAACGTGCCCCAGGCCGACAGGCTCATCATCCGCAACAAGACGCTGCGCATCGAGGTCGACAAAGTCGCCGACGCCATCGACAAGATCAAGGCCGCGAGCAAGAAGAGTGGCGGCATCATCACCGGCATGCAGGTGGCGACCGACAGTGGCTCCCCCATCTATCGATACGAGGACGGCGGCTCCCCCTCCGACGGCACCGCGCTTCTCGGCTACGTGGTCGTGAGGGTGCCAGCCGACAAGTTCGAAGCGTTCGTGACCGAGGTCTCAGCGCTCGGAACCGTGCTCTACGAAGCCGAGACGTCTGATGATGTCACCCAGCAGCACGTCGACCTCTCGGCCCGGCTCGGCAACCTCCGTGCCGAGGAGAAGCGACTCCGCGAGTTCTTCACCGCCGCAAAAGACGTCAAGGACATGCTCGCGATCGAGCAGGAACTCTCACGCGTTCGCGGTGAGATCGAGAGCCTCGACGCGCAGGTGAAGTACCTGGAGCGGCAGGCAGCCATGGCAACGGTCACGATCGACCTCAACGAGCCGCAGCCCATCGTCCGCCCCGGCGGCGAGGACTGGGGATTCGGCAATGCGGTCACGTCCGGATTCCGCGGAGCCGCCGGCGCCATTCAGTTGCTCATCGTCGTCACGATTACACTCGCGCCATTCCTGGCTATCGCGGCGGTCCTCTTCTTCGCGATTCGCGCCATCGTACGCAAGCGCCGCAAGAGCCGCGCAGCCGCGGTGCCGGACTCGCCAGAGCCCGAAGCGCCGGCCGAGAACGTAACGGAGTAGCGTGCTGAGACCACGGATGAGAATCCCGTTGACGGCGGCGGTCGGAATCCCGGCCGCCGCCTACATCCTTCGCGCGATGCTTCGGGGATGGGACTTCTCCCCCGATCTACCTGCCGACGCGATCCTCGGCGTCGCGCTCGTGGTCTTTGTCGCTGTTGCGTGGTGGCTGCGACACTCGTCGACCGCGGACAGCGCCGACGACGATCCGCCCGCCGATGCCCACTGCGAACACCGTGACGAACGCGATCGCCGGTAGCACGACCAGATCGGTCGCCGGGTCGATTGCGTTCGTCCCCGGCGCGCCGGATCCGCTCACGAGCGTCAGATACCCGCCGAGGGCTACACCCAACCCCGCGCCGACGGCCCACGTAAGCGCCCACGCGCATGCGGTCGCGATCCCGAGACGTGCGCCATCTCGACCCACAAGCACCGGCTACTTCTTCTCGTAGGGCTTGCCAACAGCTGCCGGACCAACGGAACGTCCAACGACACCTGCGAGCACAACGACCGTAAGGACGTAGGGCAGCATCAGGAAGAACTGCGGCGGGATGTTGATCTCGCCTCGGAAGATCTGCAGTTTGATCTGCAGCGCATCGGCGAACCCGAACAGCAGCGACGCGCCGTACGAGCCGACAGGCGTCCATCTCCCGAAGATGTTGGCAGCCAGAGCGATGAATCCGCGGCCGTTCGTCATGTTTTCGGTGAACGAGCCGACCTGCTCGAGCGTGAGGTTGGCACCCGCAAGCCCGGCAAGCGCACCGCTGATGAGAACGGCGACCCACCTGCCCCTGAGCACGCTCACGCCGACAGTATCGACAGCACGCGGGTGTTCGCCAAGCGCGCGAAGGTGAAGGCCCCACCGTGTGTGGTACATGGCCCATTGCGCAACGACAGCAATGATAACCGCCGCGTACACGATCGGCGTGTGCGACAAGAAGACCGTGTTGATCCAGTGCCAGATGGTGCCCAGCGTGGTGTTTCCGCTTTCAGAGGCGAAACGGAAGATGGGCCTGATCGTAACAACAGCCTCGGTCGTCCCCGGGTGACCGTACATGATCTCCATGAGGAACCCCGTGACGCCGAGCGCCAGGATGTTGATTGCAGTACCCGATACAACCTGATCCGAGCGAAGGTTGATCGAGGTGAACGCATGTATCGCGGCGATGACGACACCCGCCAGGATCGCTGCCAGGATTCCCAGCCACGGATTCCCGAACGCGAGCGTCACCGCGACACCGGCAAAGGCGCCGCAGAGCATGATCCCTTCAAGCGCGATGTTGACGACACCCGAGCGCTCGCAGATCGTGCCGCCAATTGCGGCGAGCGCAAGCGGCGTTGCCATACGGAGCGCGGAGGCGAACAGGTCTGGCGTGATGATGTTAGATAGCATCATTGCTCGTCGCCTCCTTCTGACGCTGTTTGACGAAGTACGTCACGATTCCCTCCGCAGCCACGAAGAAGATGACGAGTGCCTGCACGATGAGAATGATTTTTTGCGGAACATCGGCCTCCAGTTGCATGGTGCCGCCGCCGGCTGACATCGCGCCGAACAACAGTGCCGCTGGAATGACCGCGATCGGATGGTTCTTCGCAAGAAGCGCCACCGCAATGCCGGTGAACCCGAATCCCGATGAGAACTGGTCGAACAGGCGGTGGTGGACACCCATCACCTCGACCCCACCGGCAAGCCCCGCGAGCGCCCCTGAGATACAGAGAGCTTTGACTGTCGTCCACTGCACAGATATGCCTGCCGTCTGGGCTGCAAACGGGTTGTAACCGACCGCCCTGTTTTCATAGCCGAGGGTCGTGTACTTCAGAACGAGCCAGACGACCACGGCGAAGAAGATGGCGACGAGGATGCCCACATGCGCGCGACCGAGGTTGAGGAACGGAAACGCCTGAAGCGTCGCGTCAGAGAAGAGTCCCTGGATGCGCGGCAGTTGCGATTCAGCCGGCAGCAAGCGCGTCTGCGGAATCTGACCGGGATCCTTGAGCGGACCGACGACGAGCCAGGACACGATATACCGCGCGATATATGTGAACATCATCGTTGTGATGACCTCATGGGCACCGATCCGCGCCTTGAGGATAGCCGGTATGAACGCCCATGCGGCCCCGGCCAGCATCGCCGCAAGCAGCAAGACGGGCAGATTCACGTACCAGGGCTGCCCGACGAGCACGAGCCCGAGCCACGCTGCGGCGAGACCGCCCATGAACAACTGACCCTCGGCTCCGATGTTGAACAGATTCGCCCTGAAGCCGTACGCGAGGCCGAGTCCCGCAAGTATCAGAGGCGTTGAACGCAGGAGCGTGTTGCCGAACGCCTTTGGTGTTCCGAACGAACCCTGAAAGAGAGCAGCAAAAGCTTTGACTGGGTTATAGCCCGATACCCACATGATCAGAGACCCGATGAGTATCGCCAGCACGACGGACGCGAACGGCGTTCCGATCTTCTGAACGATCACCGCCCAGTCGCGCCGAGGAGTAGGTTTCGCTTCTGCAGCGCTCATGCTTGTCCTCCGGTCAGGGGTTTCTCGGCGCTCTTCCCTGCAGGGTCATCGGCGAATTTAGAGCCTCCACCGCCGGTCATGTAGTAGCCGAGGGTCTCTGCGTCAGCGTCCGCATCGGCGAACTCCTTGACGATTCGTCCCTCGTAGATGACGAGTATCCGATCAGCGAGCGAGAGGACCTCTTCCAGTTCGAGGCTCACGAGTAACACCGCCTTGCCCGCGTCGCGCTCACGAATAATCTGCGTGTGGACGAACTCAATGGCCCCTACGTCGAGTCCGCGTGTCGGCTGAGCCGCGACGAGCAGTTCGGGGTCACGCCCGATTTCGCGGGCGACGACGACCTTCTGCTGGTTACCGCCCGAGAGGTTCTCGGCAGTGACTCGTTCGGACGGCGTCCTGATGTCATAGTCCGCAATCCGTTTCCGGGCGAGCTCTATGATGGCCTTAGGATGCATGATGCCGTTCTTCGCGGCAGGTGGCGTCCGGTGATCGCCGAGAATGATGTTCTCGGCCAGGTTGAACTCGAGAACAAGACCACGACGATGTCGATCCTCCGGAATGTGCGAAACACCGGCCTCGATTGAAGCGCGGGCGTTGGCGTGGGTGATGTCTTTACCCTTCAGCGCGATGACACCGCTCGACGGGCGCCTGAGTCCCACGATCGACTCAACGAGTTCGCGTTGCCCGTTGCCATCAACACCCGCGATAGCGAGAATCTCGCCGCCGCTGACGGTAAAACTGATGCCTTTGACTGCTTCGAGCGCGCGGTCGTCGGCCACATGGAGGTCATCGACCTCGAGCACCGTGGCTCCGCGGGTCGAGGTGCCCTTTTCCACGCGCAGCACGACATCACGGCCAACCATCATGCGCGCGAGCCCGATCTCGTCCGTCGCCTCCGGGGTTGTCTCCCCTACGACCGCGCCATCGCGCATGACGAGGATTCTGTCGGCGATTGCCACGACCTCTTCGAGTTTATGCGTGATGAACACGGCCGACAGACCCTCGTCCACAAGCGTGCGGACCACTCTGAAGAGCTCAGTCACTTCCTGAGGCGTGAGGACTGCAGTCGGTTCGTCCAGGATGAGAACCCGGGCGCCTTGATAGAGCGCCTTAAGGATCTCGACGCGCTGCTGCATTCCCACCGAGAGATCGATGATCTTGGCATCGGGGTCGACTATGAGGCTGTAGCGCTCGGATATCTCGCGGACGCGCTGCCGGGCCATCGCGAAGTCGATAACGCCATAGCGCCCGGGCTCCCGCCCGAGCACGATGTTCTCGGTCACGGTAAGCGGCTCGATCAGCATGAAGTGCTGATGGACCATGCCGATACCGAGGTCTATCGCCTGGCGCGGGGACTTGATCTTGACCGGCTTGTCGTCAACGCGAATCTCGCCGCTGTCGGCGGTCAGGAGGCCATAGACGACGTTCATGAGTGTCGACTTGCCGGCGCCGTTCTCGCCGAGGAGCGCAACGATCTCGCCGCGCTCCAGCCGCATCGAGACATGGTCATTCGCAAGCACTCCTGGGAACAACTTCGTGATTTCGCGCAGCTCGAGCAGTGGCATTCGGCCCCTCCCGGTCTTGCTCACGTGGATTCAACGAAGAGGGGCGACCGGACGATACCGGCCGCCCCTCTCAGTCTACCGCAGATGATTGAGCCGAGGCGCGATCATCTACCGGCGATCTACGGTGCTGTCGGGACGGTGATCGTACCGGCGATGATGTCGGTGCGAGCCTTCTCAACCGCGTCCTTGATAGCCTGCGGAACCTTGGAATCGAAATCGTGGAACGGAGCAAGACCCACGCCCTCTTCGGCCAGACCGAATACCTTGATGGTCCCACCGGGGAAGGTGCCGTCAACGACGGCCTTGATGGTCTCGAACACGGCGTTGTCAACGCGCTTGATCATGGAGGTCAGCATGACATCGCCGCTGTTCGCGACAGTCTCGTACTGGTCCACATCGACGCCGATGAAGAGCGCGCCCTTGTCCTTGCAAGCCTCAACCGTACCAAGGCCAACCTGGCCGGCGGCCGCGTAGATAACATCGGCCTTCTGCTCGATGAGCGAGTAGCCAAGTTCCTTGCCCTTTGCCTGGTCCGTGAAGTTACCGGCGTAGAGTGAGATGACCTTGACGTCCGGGTTGACCGCCTTGGCACCGGCGATGAAACCAGCTTCGAACTTCTGGATCAGCGGGATGTCCATGCCGCCGACGAACCCGATGACGTTGTCAGCATTGAGCTTGCTGTCGAAGCTGTCCTTCGTGGCGAGTCCGGCGACAACACCTGCGAGGTAGCTGCCTTCCTCCTCCTTGAAGTTGAGGCCTACGACGTTCGTGGGAACCGGGTCGAAGAACTCGTCGACTCCACCGAACTGAACGTCCGGGAAGGCAGTGGACATCTTGGAAACGGTGTCGGTCATCAGGAAGCCAACGGCAAAGATCGGGGTGAAGCCCGCAGTCGCCAGCTGGTCGATGTTCGACTCGTAGTCCGTGATCTCCTTGGACTCAAGAACCTTGATTTCGACGCCCAGCTCCGACTCCGCGCGCTGGAGACCAGCAAACGCGCCGTCGTTGAAGGACTTGTCGCCGAGACCGCCAACGTCGGTAACCATGGCGGCCTTGATGGTCGACTTCGGCGGAGTGGTTCCATCCGTCGTCGTTCCTTCATCCTTCTGGGCACAGCCAGGCACAAACGCCACGAGCAACACGAGTGCAAGCATAACCGCGAGAATCCTCGTCCACTTTCTGTTCACGCTCGATCCGCCTCCTCGATATTCCGGAACCAATACACCCTATTGATTCTACCCCTCCCAACCCGTGACAACCATGTAACTTCCAGGAATCTGGGAGGAGCTCCTCAGATTGGCCGGATTACCTGAGTCTGGCGCGAGGATGCGTGGAGAGATACTCCTCGATGATGTGCGTCCGATCGACGTGCGTGTAGATCTGTGTCGTGGAGATATCCGCATGGCCGAGCATCTCCTGGAGGGAGCGAAGATCCGCTCCCCCTTCGAGCATGTGGGTGGCAAACGAATGCCTGAGTGAGTGCGGATGCAGTTCGAGACCGGCCCTTTCGCCCCATGTCCGCACGATACCGAATGCGGTTTGGCGGGTCACCCGCTGGCCCCTGACGCTCAGGAACACCGCCGAGGGGTCCTGTCGCAGTGTCGCCTTCTTAGCGCGAAGGTACGGGCGGCCGTGCGCGAGATACTCGCGGAGGGCGAGTTCTGCGGCTCCCCCGATAGGGACGACTCGCTCTTTGCTTCCTTTGCCGAAAACGCGAAGCAAACCAGTCTCGAAGTCGATGGCGCCAAGGTCGAGGCCGGTGAGCTCGCTGACGCGCAGTCCGCAGCCGTACAGGATCTCCAACACCGTCTTGTCGCGATATCCGACCGGTGAGACCGGAAACTGCTGCGAGAGGAGCCGGTCGGCGTCCGCGATCGAGATCGTGTCCGGAAGCCGCTGCGGAACCTTCGGCAGTGGCAGACTCGCAGTCGGCTGATCCTCGGCGATGCCCTCGCGCACGCAGAAGCGATGGAACGACTTTATGGCTGCGACCTTGCGCTCGACCGAACTGGGAGCGAGGCCGCGCTCTCGGAGTGCACGGATGTGCGCGGTCACGTCGTCGCGCTTGATCTGGTTCGCGTCCGTGACGTTCCGTGCCTGCAGCGTTGCCACATACTCCCGCAGGTCGCGCCTGTACGCGTCGACCGTGTTCGCCGATGCGCCGCGCTCGATAGACAGGTACGCGAGGAACTCCTCCACAGTTGCGTTCATGACCGGATTATACGGCGAGGGCGGCCGGATGCGGCCGCCCTCGCGTAATTGCGCGTGCAGGGAGAACTAGAGGAGCTTCTCCAGCGGGGTGTAGTTCATGCCATGCGCATCGGCGACCGACTTGTACACGATCTTGCCGTCGATGACGTTCAGGCCCTTTGCGAGCGCAGCATCGTCGGCAACAGCCTGCTTCCAGCCCTTGTCGGCGATTGCGAGGCCGTAGCGCAGCGTCGCGTTCGTGAGTGCGAGCGTCGAGGTATTCGGCACCGCGCCGGGCATGTTCGCCACACCGTAGTGGAGAACGCTGTCGACGAAGTACGTGGGATCGGCATGCGTTGTCGCATGCGTGCTCTCGATACAACCACCTTGGTCGACTGAAACGTCGACGACGACCGAGCCCTGCTTCATACTCGGCAACATGTCGGTTGTGATGAGGTACGGCGTCTTCGCGCCAGGAAGCAAAACGGCGCCAATCACGAGGTCGGCCGCGTAGACTGCCGTCTCGATGTTGTGCTTGCTCGAGTAGACGGTGCGGATCCGGTTACCCCAGATCTCGTCGAGGTAGCGCAGACGGTCGAGGTTCACGTCCATGATCGTCACGTGCGCGCCCATGCCCATGGCAACGTACGCAGCGTTCGTGCCGACGACGCCACCGCCGAGAACGACCACGTTCGCGGGAAGCACGCCGGGGACGCCACCCATGAGCACACCGCGACCACCGAACGGCTTCTGCAAATACGTGGCGCCAACCTGCGCCGCCATGCGACCGGCCACCTCGGACATCGGGGCGAGCAGTGGAAGCGAACGGTTCGGGAGCTCGACCGTCTCGTAGGCGACACACACGGCGCCGGACTTGATGAGACCCTGGGTCTGAGCGAGATCAGGAGCGAGGTGTAGGTAAGTGTAGAGAATCTGGCCGGGACGCAGGCGCTCGATCTCGACAGCCTGGGGCTCCTTGACCTTCACGATCATGTCCGCACGCGCGAAGATCTCCTCGGCAGTGTCGATGAGCTCTCCGCCGGCTGCAACATACTCGGCATCGGTGAACGAGGAGCCTACGCCGGCCATCTTCTCGACGAGGACGCTGTGGCCATGCTCGATGAACTCGCGGACCCCACCCGGGGTCATGCCTACGCGAAACTCGTTGTTCTTGATTTCCTTGGGTACGCCGATGATCATCGTCGTATCCTTCCTGACATGGGTAGACACCCGGTGTATTTGCATTGCCCGCGCACGACCCGAAGTTTAGAGTCGCATACATCGTTCAGTGCAGGCTCCGACCAGTGTATCTCAGGTCGAACGGTGTGCAAGGGGGCAACCGCCAACCGGTTGGCGGCGCAGAATTCGGCAGTTCGACGGGCACGCTGCTACCCGACGGATCTCCGGGCGTGGTCGGCGGCGACAACGCCGGCGGCAGCGGCAGCGGCGAAGAAGACCGGATCGTCCACCGGCGTCCTGCCCATCGAACGCATCTCAATACCACGGGTGTCCGGCAGCGGCGAAGCCACACCGTCCATGCGCGTGTGCCGCTCCCAGATGCCCGCAGCAGCAAGAGCGGCGTCGACGTGAGCAGCATCACTCGACGGCAGTGGCGGCACGACGACGATCGCGCGCGCCAGCGCGACCGTTCCAAGTGCGACGAGCGAGTGGTGGCTCACGCCGCGATGGCGGGCGCGTGCGTCGGCGAATGACATCCGGAGTGGTGCGATCGGCTGTCCGCCGAGTGCTGCGACGGCATTGATGGCCTCCCCCTGAGCCACGCCTCCGTGCCCGAATGGTGTCGCCGTGCCCGTGATGCCGGGGCCGAGCGCCACCACGATGACGTCGGCGCGGGCAACGTGCTTCGCGGCGAGCAGCGCCGAGTGAAGCGTCACGGCTTCGAGCCCACCGCCAAACGCCTGGCCGGCCGTCACGGTCTCATCGAGCAGACTCTCTCGGGACATAGCCGCCACGAGGTCCGAGAATGCCAGCGGCAATGAGGCGCCGTCAGTCATCACGTAGGCAATGCGGAGACCCGGGTCGATCCCCTTGATGGCGGCCGCCACGGGCAGGATCTGGCTGTGCAGCCCGCAACACACGACCGGCGTGCCCTCCAGTGAGACCGCACCGGCCATGACAGCGGCATGGGGACTCGCGGCCTCTTCCACCGCGAGTACATCGCGCTGGAGCGGAGAATACCTGAGCTTCATGACGTGGCCGAAACTCGCGTCCTCGAGGGCGATGCCCTCCCCCGCACGCGCGGTGACGAGGTGCGCACCGCCTGTGCCAAGCGCAAGATCGACCGCCGTCGTATTGAGGAGCACGCGGTCACCGACCGCGCACGCCCCCGTTAGTCCCGGATACGCGATCGCAAGACCCGCGACGCCGTCGTCGAGCGCCACATCGAGACGCTGGAGACCCTGTCGCTCCTCGGCAATGCCGCTGACGGTTCCCCAGACGAGTCTCATGTGGGTATCCGGCTACGCGCGCGCTTTGCGTCGCGCGACAGCCGCGCCGACGAAATCACGGAAGAGCGGGGCCGGACGCGTCGGGCGGCTCTTGAACTCGGGATGGCCCTGGTTGCCGACGAACCAGGGGTGATCGGGAAGCTCTACCATCTCGACAAGCTTGCCGTCGGGCGAGAGGCCGGAGATCACGAGTCCCGCGTCGACGAGCTGTTGCCGGTAGGCGTTGTTGACCTCATAGCGATGCCGGTGACGCTCGTAGATGATCTCCTCGCCGTACGCGTCGTGACCCTTGGTGGCAGGAATGACCTTGCACGGATACGAGCCGAGTCGCATGGTTCCGCCCATATCGGCGACATCCTGCTGCTCGCGCATGAGGTCGATGACGGGGTGCGGCGTGACCGGGTCGAACTCGCTCGAGTTAGCACCTTCAAGTCCGGCGACATTCCGCGCAAACTCGGCGACCGCAACCTGCATGCCGAGGCAGATCCCGAAGTAGGGCACCTTGTTCTCGCGTGCGTAGCGGGCTGCGCGGATCTTGCCCTCGATGCCGCGGATGCCGAAGCCGCCCGGCACGAGGATGCCGTCGAAGCTCGCGAGCGATGCCTCGACCTCCTCGGGCGTGAGGCTCTCCGCGTCGACCCAGTGAACGTTAACCTTGTGGTCATGGAAGATGCCTGCGTGACTGAGCGCCTCGATGACCGAGAGGTACGCGTCAGGAAGCTGAACGTACTTGCCGACGAGCGCGATGTCGACCTCATCGGTGATCGCGCGGCGGTGCTCGAGGAAGGTGGTCCACTCGGTCAGGTCGGGCTCGCCGCACGCGAGCTGTAACCGGTCGATAACCATCGTGTCGAGGCCTTGCTCGGAAAGCGTGATCGGAACCTCGTAGATCGAGTCCGCGTCCATCGCCGAGATGACAGCCTCGGGATCGACGTCGCAGAAGAGCGCGATCTTGCGACGGATACCGGTGTCAATCGGACGATCCGAGCGACACACTATGAAGTCGGGCGTGATGCCGATGGAGCGCAGCTCTTTCACCGAGTGCTGCGTGGGCTTCGTCTTCAGTTCCGAGGATGCCGCGATGTACGGCACAAGCGTCACGTGGATGTAGCAGACATTCTCGCGGCCCTTGTCCTTGCGCATCTGGCGGATCGCCTCGATGAACGGCAGCGACTCGATGTCGCCGACGGTGCCGCCGACCTCGGTGATGATGACGTCGGGCTTCGTCTGCTCGGCGAGGCGCGTGATGCGGCCTTTGATCTCGTTTGTCACGTGGGGGATGACCTGCACCGTTCCGCCGAGGAAGTCGCCGCGGCGCTCCTTGGCGATGAGCGTCTGGTAGACCGAGCCTGCGGTCACGCAGCAATCGCGCGAGAGCGACTCGTCGATGTAGCGCTCGTAGTGACCC
>JBBQIR010000026.1:0-27582 GCA_038325105.1 Coriobacteriia bacterium | reverse complement strand
GATATTAGGTAATACCATATCCCGAACGCGAACGCAAGGGGCCAATGGAAAGAAGATGCAGGTCAGGAAGGCCAACGGCGAGAGACTCCCGCTGCCGTCGGCGTCAGCTCAGGTGACGAGCCAGGAAAGTCGCGCTAGGGCTGCGGTGTTCCAGCCGGCGGCCCGGAAGCGTCCGCATCCGCGCGACGCTTGGGGCGCATGATCACCCTGACCAGCAGCACGCCGATTCCCACGAGGACCACCAGACCGACCACGCCGATGATGACGACGACTCCAAGGCTGGCACCCAGCGTGAGACCGGAAGGCACGTCGGCGAATGCCGGACTGGCGGGTACGAGCATCGCAATCGACGTCGCGAACAGAACGAGCGCGAGGCGAGCTGTGCGGGTGATCATGATCCGCTCCCTTCTGAGGTACTGCTCCCGGAGTCTCTCGACCGCCGAAGTCGCAACACTGCCCACGTAATGAGCGCTGCGGCGGCGACTAGCACGACAAGCAAAACGAGCCCCAAGATTACGACTGGCCACACGGTGCTCGTGGTGGTCGTTTCGCCCGCGCTCTGTAAGATCTCGGTTGCCTTCTCGGGAAGGGTCGGCTCGATGGCAACATCCGCCATGGCGGGCGCCACGCGGATGAGCATCGCCGTCGATGCGATGGAAAGTATCGTCAGACGACGTGCGGTAGCGGTCATGAGGTGCTCCCTTCGGAAGCTACGACGCGGCTGGCGGGTACGAGGATCGGATGCGCGCCAAGGCGCAGGATCGCGATTGACAACACTATCGCCGAGCCGACAACGGTCACAACGAGCACCCAGGGCGCCAGCGCCGATACGCGCAGGCCGATAAGTGCCGGGAACGCGCCGGTGATGAGCGCAACGCACGTGAGACCAAATGCGCTGCCCGGGTACTTGGGCATGACATCCGCAATCGCCACGAGCGTGATAGGCATAGTGACGTTGAATGCCAGCAGACCTGCAATACCGAGAAGTGGCCAGGCCGCACCGGCCACGAGCAGCGGAGCGGCAATGAGAAGAGTCGTCGCGCCGACCGCAAGGCGGCCGAAGCGGTCTGCCAACGCACCGCCAAGCGCCTTGCCGGATACGACCGCCATGGTGATGACGACCAGCATCCACGGCTCGGTCCTCCACGGATACACCACGGCAGTACCGACGAACGAGCGCACGGTCACCACCAGAAGCACGAGCAAGAGAAGATACTCGACCCCGGGAGCCGGTCGGACGGGTGCGCGCGCGCCCGGCGTCTGCACAAACACCGCACGCGCTTCAGGCATGCGAAGGGTGGCTACAAGCATCGTAGTGAGAACTGCGAGCACTAGAACGAAGGGCCAGGGTGACGCACCCGCCCGCCCGGCCACTGTCCCGATCGCCAGTCCCGCTGCTCCCGGTGCCACGAACAAGCCCGGGGCGAGTGCCCTGCCGGGTGTGACCTTGAGGCTAAAAGCACCTGCGCCAACGTGGAAGGCGGCATTGCCGAGACCCGCGAGCAGTACGGCCGGCACGATGGCACCGGGCGTGAGCGCCACGAGCGGAGCCACTAAGGCCATTGCAGCGCCTGCAGCCGCGATGTGGCGGTACGATCCCGAGCGGTCGGCCACGAACCCTATGACCGGTTGCGTGCCAAACGCGAGGAGACCATAGCCGAGGAACGCCGGAAGGATTCCAGCTGGAGTGATACGGGCGGCCGTGACGGCGCCGAAGAGCAGGACCGCGCACGCAGCGTCGACGGCTGCGTGAGTAAGCGCGGCAACCCCAAGTGACAGTCTCAGTCCTTCGCCTCGCACCGTAGTCCCCTCGGCTCGACTGCGACGAGTATCCACCGCGGGCACCCGAGACGCAAACGCTCGCAGATCAAGCGCGTACCCAGTCACGAGGTGACAGACTGAGTGAACGTATACGGCCTTGTTGGTAGTACGATGTGCGGTATGGATGGTGATGGCTCAGTGTGGGATTGGGCCGCGGAAACGGGGGGGACCATGTTGCCACTCATTCCCGAGCAGGGAGCACCAGTCGCACAACCACCTGCGCCACCAGGACCTCCTGTCGAATCACCTCCGACAATCCCAAAGAAGCCGCCACTCGCACTCTGGATAGCGCTGGGCGTCTTAGCGGTTCTTCTCCTCTGTGGATGCCTCGCTGCGGCGGGGTTCGTCGTCTTCCTGGCGGGCGACTCCCCCCCGGAGATCACCGTTCCTGGCGGCGGGTTTGAGAACGGCGGAGGCGGTTACGGAAACGGCGGGGGAGAGACGGTCGGGGGCGACGAGGCCGTGGCGGCCGGTGCCGAACAGATAGCACGGGCGTGCTCGGCATTTGCGGGGGAATACGGCTACGGACCGTCGGTCGATGACGTGACCCCCGACGGTTCCGTCGCGCAGTTCATGAGCGCGTGGCCCGTCAACCCATTCACGAACGAGCCCATGGCTCCGGGCGCAGCTCCGGGGGACTTTACGTTCTACACAGCGACCTCGATGGGCCCGGGACAGGAATACCTGGGCTACGTGTACGGCCACCTATCCGATGGATCAGACTACACCGCTGAGTACACCTACTGAGGGGGACCACAATGCGCACACGATTTGCACGGTGCTCGACTGTGATGCTTGCCGCGGCGGTTTGGCTCACCACCGCCATACCGGCCTGGGCCAACTCGCCGAACCCCGAGCAGTACCCCGAAGCGGCAAAGCGCTATGAGCAGACCATGGAGCGCCTCATCTGGGGCGTCCTGGGGTGCACCGGGCTCGTCGTGATTGTCGTGATTATCGGCGTCGTGCTTCTCATCAGGTGGATCATGCGCCGGAAGGCGGCCCGGGAAGCAGCTCCCGCACAGTCACCACCTCCAGAGACGCCGTGACACTGGCCGAGACGGCCCGAATCGCCGGCTCGCTGCTTGGCTCGCTCGCCCTCGCGCTCGGGCTGACGCTGATCATCGAACTCGCAGTGGCAGCGGGAGTCTTCGGCCTACGCGCGAAACACGAACTCGCGGTCATCGCGCTCGTGAACATCGCCACCAACCCGGCGCTCAACATCATCCTGACGTTCGCGGGGCTACTCACAGGAAGCCGATCACTGGCCGATCCACCGATGAACGTCATCCTTGCGGGACTCGAGATACTGGTCGTGCTCGTTGAGTGGCGACTTATCGCCTGGGCCCTGCCCGATCGTCGCAAGCACGCGTTCATAATCTCGCTCGCGATGAACGCAACGTCACTTGCGGTAGGCTTGCTGCTGTTCGGCGGGCGCTAGCCGAGGTAGTCGGGAAGCTTCTTGGGTCCGGCCTTCTTGTTCATCCGGCCGCCCCATGATGAGTGCTCGCCGCACAGGATACCCTCGACCGCCTCAACAAACGCCGGCAGCGGCTTCTCGCCGTCAAACGGCGATGTCCTGGTCAGGAACGCGAACCGGACGCTCTTAAGCTGCTCGGCGTTCGACCGGTACTCGACCCAGTTCTCCTGAAAATGGTTGACCGACTGGAACCCCGTGGAAGCGGCAGCGAGTACGCCGAGCGAAGCGGCGGCAACGCGGTAGTAGGTGCCGCTTCCAAGCGCCACGACGAGTGGGACGGCTGCTGCGCTGATGAATTCGACGGCGCGAAGCGTCTTGTAGCGGCGCCGGGCGATGGTCGCCTTGTGCTCATACCATTCGAGCTGGTCATCCACGCGCGTGCTCAGATACTCCTGCTCGTCCATCGGACCTCCACCTCAGGCGGGAACACCCTTCATGAGCGCCCGCAGTAGCTCTGTTCGCCCCTGTTCCGAATTGTCCACGGAAACGAGTCGGGAAGCGATACCGGTAACAGAAGCATTCGGCGACGATGCCGGCAGCTGGTCTTTGATCCCGTCGACCACACCCTCGAGGTACGCGTTGTCCGTAGTTGTGTCCACCGCGAAGATGATGCGCTCAAGCGGGATGTCGCGGATGAGTTCGCCGAGTTCGTAGACACACCCTTTGTTTGCGTTGGTGAATCCGCGCAAGTCCATCAATACCATGCCGCTTCGGATTGCGAGTCCGCGCATCGCATCGCGCCAGACATCGTCATGGCAGAACAACTGATTCACGCGGTGGCGGCCGTCCGGGTCGGGCGCGAGGTCCAAACCCTCCAGGTGCTCCCGGAGCGCCTCGGCATTGTGAATGAAGCGCCGGGAGAGTCGGCCGCTGAGGAAAACCAGGAACTCCGAGGGAGTCACGGTCGCCGTCACCAGGTCGGGTCCCGCGATCATGTGAATCGCACCCGCTCGGAGCCAGACCTTTGAGAGGTGGTCGAAGAGCAGCTCGCTACGCCTACCGAGGGAGAACGGGCGCAAAAGAAGGATGTCGGTTGATGGCTGGCCCTTCTCGGTGCGGGCGAGCAGAAGGAAGCCGATGAAGGTCGCGGCTTTGTAGAGCCCGAAGGCAATGCCCACGGTGAGGGCAAATACCCGTGCATCGGGCGCTGCCCATAAACCGTAGTTGGCGGCGAACCACAGGAAGACGACGTCAACAGCGAGCGACTGATCGCTCAGGTGCTTGCGCTCGTGCAACTCGCCGACTCCCCGGAGCACCGGGGCGATCGCAAGCGCGCCGACGATGGCCCCGGCCGCGAGAATAATCACGATGTTCGTGACACCGCCCAGCGCGTCTTCGATGCCTGCAAAGAAGCTCCACACATAGAAGTTCGCCTCGAGAACGTCGAAGATCATATTGATGCCGACCATTGCGCCGCCCGCGATCGTGAGCACGAGCGGTCCGACCGCGCGAACCCGGCGATACATGAACAGGAGGATGAGCACGCACGCGGACCCGCTCACCTTCAGATAGGACAAGGCAGCCTCGGGCAGCATCGAGAGATCATTGACGGCGATCGGGATCACGAACAGAAGCAGCGAAGCGCCCAACCACACGAGCGAGCAAAGGCGCCTGGTGCGCCCCTTTGGAAGCACGATCCAGATGACAAAGAGCAACGGCATGAGGTACCCGGAGAGTATGTACATGAGCGCCAGCGGACTGCGGTTGTCGAACTGAATCGCATCGACCACGACAAACGTGAACGAGAAGAAGAGCCCCGCTATGACGTAGACGAGCGCGGTCAGGGACAAGGAACGATTCGTGCGCTCAAGCGTAGGCCGTGCTTCGGATGCGCCCGTAGAGGCCGGGGGCTCAACCTCCGGAAGCGGGGCATCTCCGGTAGCACCGCCTTGCACGCGCATGCCGCGGACAACCGAGGTCTTGAACCTCCGGAGCAATACGACGGTTGCGGGAACGGCAACGAGCACGCTCATCAGGGCAATAACCCCGACCTTACCAGTGAAGTCATCCACCGCTCCCCCAAGCGTCGCCCTCCCGTCGCGCTCCCTAAAGAAGCCCGACCGCCACGAACCCCAGTCTCCCCCCGGGCTTAATGTCGGTCAAGATGGCTTACGCACTCACGCTTCGAGCACCGGTTGGCACCCCACCTGAGCCCGCAGTACGATGGACGCAGGGGGTGGCGGAATGCGCACAGTCATAGGTGTCATGGGAGCGGGACGCACGCTTGACGCGAACGCCCGCGCGATCGCGTACCGGGTTGGGACACTCGTGGCCGAGCGGGGCTGGACGCTCCTCACCGGCGGCAGCGCGTGCGGGGTGATGGACGCGGCTTCTCAGGGCGCCAGCGAGGCCGGCGGACTTGTGATCGGCATCCTGAAGGACGAGAACACCGACGAGGCAAGCCGCTACCTCGATATCGCGATCAGAACCGGCATGGGCGACGCCCGCAACGTGATCAACGTGCTGTCGAGTGACGTTGTCATCGCCCTGCCGGGCGGTTCAGGCACACTCTCGGAAGTCGCACTCGCGCTCAAGAGCACTAAGACCGTGATCGTACTCGGCTGGGACCCCGGAGCAGCCATGCGAGCCTCGGGGCCGGGTCGGCTCCTCGACGCCACAACACCTGAGTCAGCCGTAGCCATGGCTGCCGAGGAAATCGCGAGCCGACACCACTGAGGTCCCGCTCCGGCTGCTAGCCGAGCGACGGGATGAGTTCCTGGCCGCCCATGTAGGGGCGCAGCACCTCGGGCACCACGACGCTACCGTCCGCCTGTTGGTAGTTCTCGAGCACGGCCACAAGTGTGCGACCCACGGCAAGCCCGCTGCCGTTGAGCGTGTGCACGAAGCGGCTGCCCTTGAAGTCGCCACCGCGGTACTTGATGCCCGCGCGCCGTGCCTGGAAGTCCGTGCAGTTGCTGCAGGACGATATCTCCTTATACGCGCCGTAGCTCGGCAACCAGACCTCGAGGTCGTAGGTCTTGGCGGCGCCAAAGCCCATATCGCCCGTGCAGAGCGTAATCACGCGGTACGGCAGGCCGAGGAGTTCCAGTATGTTTCCGGCATCGGCAGCCATCGATTCGAGTTCATCAAAACTCGTCTCGGGGGCCGAGAACTTCACCATCTCGACCTTGTCGAACTGGTGCACCCGTATCATGCCGCGAGTGTCCCGTCCGGCGCTGCCCGCCTCTTCGCGGAAGCACGGCGTGTACGCGCAGTAGTGCAGCGGCAGGTCCGCGGCGTCGAGCACCTCGTCGCGATGGAGGTTCGTGAGTTGCACCTCGGCTGTCGGGATGAGATAGAGGCCGTCGACGGTCTTGAAGAGGTCATCCTCGAACTTCGGGAGCTGACCTGTTCCGGTGAGGCTCTCGGCGTTCGCCATCGCAGGCACCGACCACTCGGTGTAGCCGCGCGCGCCGTGAGTGTCGAGCATGAAGTTGATGAGCGCCCGGTTGAGCCGCGCGCCGTCCTTGCCGAGGACGACGAAGCGCGACTTCGCGAGCTTCACTCCGCGGTCGAAGTCGATGACACCGAGGGCGGGGCCGAGGTCCCAGTGCGGAACCGGCTCGAAGTCGAACTCTCGCGGCGTTCCCCATCGGCGAACCTCGACGTTGGCGTCTTCGTTCAGTCCGATCGGCACGCTCGCGTCCGGGATGTTCGGGATGCGCAGCAACATGTCGCGCACGTCGAGGTCGACTTGTTCGAGGTGAGCTTCGTCGGCAGCGATCTCGTCGTTGATGGTGCGCACCTGCTCCTTGCGCGACTCGGCTGCCTCGCGGTCGCCGATCTTCATGAGCGCGCCGATCTCCTTCGATGCCTCGTTGCGCCGTGCCTGACGGGACTCGACCTCGCCGATGAGTCGGCGGCGCTCCTCGTCGAGCTCCAGGAAGCAGTCGAAGTCCCACGTTCCCTGGCGGTTCGCCACGGCAGCGCGGACAAGATCGATGTTCTCTCGGACGAAGCGTGCATCGAGCATGGTAGGCCTCCGGTCAGAGGGCGTTCAGGTTCCGTTCCGTGCTTGCTGGCAGTATAGCCGAGGAGAGCGCAGCGGCGGAGCATGTTGGGAGGTGGAACATGGGTGGTATCATACCGGTATCACACCGGCGACACGTGAAGGTGCCTCTCATGACCGATTTCCTGCTGCGAAACATCGATTCGCACGTCCTCGAGCAGCTCAGGCGGCGTGCCGAGGAACACGGACGCTCGCTTCAGGCCGAGATCCACGACACGCTCAAGCGCTCGGTCCGACTCAACAAGGCCGAGTCGATCGCCCTCCTTGAGAAGGTTCGGGCTCAGCTCCCAGCGAGTTCCCGTGACTCGACGCAGGACATCAGGGACGATCGGGACGCGCGATGAGCGAGGCGGTGTTTGACGCCAGCGTCCTCGTCAAACTGGTCATCAGCGAAACAGGCGCACCGGCCGCCGCGCAGGCATTCCGGGCTCTGGACTGTGTACTGCCCGATCACGCGTACCTCGAGTGTGCGAACGCGCTGTGGAAGAAGCACCGCTACGAACGTCACTCCAGCGGTGAAGTCTCACTCGCGCTCGACACACTCGAGTCGATCGAGGCGCGCGTCATCGGGCTACCGGACCTTGTCGACGACGCGTTCCGGCTTGGCCTGACGCTCGGACACCCGATTCATGACTGCGTGTATCTCGCGCTGGCTATCCGAGAGGGGCTCCCGCTTGTCACCGCTGACGCGAGACTCCGCTCAGTCGCGGCAGAAGCCGACGTGAACGTCGTGTGGATCGCGTAGCCGGCGCTACCCCTTCGTCGCCTTCACTCCCGGGCCAAGAAGCCGCCACAGACCGAGGCCGAGAAGGACCGCCAGACCCGCAGCGGTGATCGCGAGGCCTCCCGTGTCGTACTCCCAGCGGTGCATGACGATATCCGGCGACAGCTGCTCGGCCAGGGCCACAGACCGAGGCCGATAACGAGCGCCGACACGTAGCCGGTCGTCAGCAGCCCGATGCCCGCAGCGACGCGCCGGAAGAGCCCCCCGATGAGCCCCGCGACCGCGATCGCCACCGCCGACACTGCGATGAGCCGGATGCCGTCCTCGTACACGCTATCGGACCACGCGGTCACGAGAATCGCCGCGATCACAGGCACGAGCACCCAAGCAGCGTACTGCCACCGGGGGCGACGAACCTTCGGCGGGAGAAGCGCGCGCTCCGCAGCGCCGCGCACGACGCCTTCTTCCACGATCGCGGTCGCGAGCAGGCCCGCGCCCGCCGTTGACGCGCTTCCCGCGAGCAGCCCGATGATCGCCGTTCCCCGGTTGATGCGCTGCTCGCGCTTCCCCGATGCCCAGGCGACGCCTTCGGGACCCACGCCGAACCACAGGTTGATGTGATTCCCGAGCACCAGGCTGGCGATCACGAAGAGCACGATGAGTATCCCCGCAGTGAGCGCGACGAATGCCGGCGGCAGAACGACGGCCTCGCCTTCGAAGAGCAACCCCATCACGAGCACCATCAGCCACATGATGAGCGCCGAGAGAACCGTCACCCGCACCATGTCCCACCACATGAAGCGGTTCGTCAGGATGGACATCCGTGCGTCCCACGTGATGACGCCCTCGACGCGGTCCTCCGCCTGCTCGGCCTGTGGTACCGCACTGCTCTCGGGTCTGACTTCGGACATGTCGCACTCCCTTCCCCGAGGTCAGTGTACGGAGGGTCGAAGCGCGCTACAATAGGATTATGATTCCTGAAGAGATACGCATCGGCAGCGGCGTGATCCGCCTCGTCCGCGGTGACATCACGGCCGAGCGCGTCGACGCTATCGTGAACGCGACGAACGCCAGCCTACGACCGGGTGGCGGCGTGTGCGGCGCGATTCATGCGGCCGCCGGCCCCACCCTAACCGAGGATGCCCGCCGCGTCATGGCAGACCGGGGACCGCTCGTGCCAGGTGAGGTCGTCGCTACCGTCGCCGGAAACCTGAAGGCGCGGTACGTGATCCACGCGCTCGGCCCCGTGTGGCATGGCGGGCAACAGGGTGAATCCGAGGCCCTCGCCGCTGCATATCGCAACTCCGTGACGCTCGCCGAGAGCCTCGGTCTCCAGTCGATTGCATTCCCCAGCATCTCAACCGGCATCTACGGCTACCCGATGCTCGCAGCCGCCCATGTAGCATTGCATACCTTGCGCGACGGCCTGCGCAGTGGACGCAGGGTCCGCGAGATTCACGTCGTGCTGTTCGACGATCGCGCGTACGAGGCCTGGCTCGCCGCCGCGCGTTAGTAGCACCCAACTTTCTCCCGCTACTTGAAAAGCGCGCCCATCACGGTATGGTTGCATGGATACCGTGCGCTTCTGCATATCCGCATTCACCCGAGGAGGATCTCGAATGATCAAGGTTGCTGTATGGGGTACCGGCATGATGGGTCAGGGGCTCTTGAGCTTCCTCCTGGACCGGCCGAAGGACGTCGAGCTGCTCGGCGTTATCGTCACGAATCCCGCGAAGGAAGGTAAGGCCGTTGGCGAGCTGCTCGGCCGGGCGTGCGACGTGAAGATGACCACTGACTTCGTTTCCGTGCTTGCCATGAAGCCCGACGTCGTCTGCATCTGCACGCAGAGCTTCCTCCACGAGATTACCGAGCAGGTCGAGCCGTGCGTGAAGGCGGGCTGCAACGTTATCTCCATCGCCGAGAAGCTCGCCTACCCGTGGGCAAGCGATCCCGCGTGGGCCGAGCGCTTCGACGCGCTCGCCAAAGAGCACAACGTCTCGATCCTCGGCACCGGCATCAACCCCGGCTTCATCCTCGACGCGCTCATCGTCATGTGGACGTCGATCAACCTGCGCGTGGACCGCATCGAGGCCCAGCGCGTGAACGATCTGTCGCCCTTCGGCCCGACCGTCATGAAGACCCAGGGCGTGGGCACGACCGTTGCCGAGTTCGAAGCGGGCGTTGCCGACGGCTCGATCGTGGGTCACATCGGCTTCCCCGAGTCGATCCACCTCATCGGCCGGGCGCTCGGCTGGAAGTTCGACCGCGTCGAGGAGACGCGCGAGCCCATCGTGACGACCGTCGAGCGTTCCACGCCACACGTTACAGTGAAGGCGGGCGACGTCGCCGGCTGCAAGCAGATCGGTCGCGGCTACGTTGGTGACGAGCTCAAGATCGAGCTCATCCACCCACAGCAGATCCACCCCGAGATGGAGGGCATTAACACAGGCGACTACATCAAGGTCATCGGCGACCCGATGGTGAACATGTCCACCGCTCCCGAGATCCCCGGCGGCAAGGGCACGTACGCGAGCACTGGAAACTACATCCCGCTTATCAGTGCCGCTCCCGCGGGTATCGTCACCGTAGTGGACCTGCCCATCCCCCGCTTCTGGGCCCCGACTCTCTAAGAGGTGACCGTCATGACAGACGCCGAGCGCTGCACCGCGGGCGACTGGGTGGAGGTCGAGCGCGTCTTGCTCGAGCCCGCCGATCGCTCGACCAACCTGCCCGAGGACACCGCCGCCCAGCCGCTCATGGTGTGGGTGAAAGGCTTTGCGCTTGGCGACGCAGGCCTCGGCGACGAGCTCTCGGTTGAAACGATGACCGGCCGCACCGTGGCCGGACGGCTCTCGGCTATCAACCCCGGCTACTTCCACACATTCGGCAAGCCCGCGCCCGAGCTCACGCACGTGGGCAAGGACCTGCGCTCGCGCGTCGCCGCGTATCGCGAGACCGCGTCGCCTAAGGCCGGTGAGTAACGTGGCCAACCGGACCGAAGCGATCATGGCGCGCAAGGGCGAGATCATGAAGCGCGCGCTTGGCATGGACTACTCGCAATTCGAGCGCAGCCCCATCGCGTTCGACTACGACGGCATGATGGCCGCACACGGCTACTCGATCGAAGACATCATCGGCATCCAGCGGGCAGGCGGCGTCGGGCGCACGCCTCTCCTGGAGTTGCGCAACCTCACCGACCTGGTGCGCTCGTACTCCGAGCCGGGCTATGGCGCGCGCCTCTTCGTGAAGGACGAGGCCGCGAATATGGCCGGCTCGTTCAAGGACCGCCGCGCGAGTGTCAGCATCCACGTGGCGAAGGAAAAGGGCTACGCGGGCGTCATCGCCGCCACCTCCGGCAACTACGGTGCCGCAGTCTCCAGCCAGGCCGCGCGAGCCGGCCTCGCCTGCATCATCGTGCAGGAGGCGTTCGATTCCCGGCACATCGGTCAGCCCGAGATCATCGAGAAGTCGCGCATCTGCGAGGCGTTTGGCGCCGAGGTCGTGCAGCTCTCGGTCGGTCCGGAACTCTTCAGCCACATGCTCGAGCTCCTCGACGAGACCGGCTACCTCGCCGCATCCCTCTACTCGGCGTTCGGCGTGTCGGGCATCGAGACGCTCGGCTGGGAGCTGGCCGAGGAGATGACGGCCGTCACCGGCGCACCTCCCACGCACGTCGTCGTGACGCACGCGGGCGGTGGCAACACGACCGGCACCGCCCGCGGCCTCAAGCGCGCCGGTGCGAACACCGAGATCGTGAGCGCGTCTGTCGACCTCTCGGGCCTCCATATGGCCAGCGATGCCGACTTCAACCGCAAGAGCTTCACAACCGGCCACACGGGCTTTGGTGTGCCATTCGCGACGTGGCCCGACCGCGCCGACGTGCCCCGCAACGCTGCACGCGCGCTCCGCTACATGGACCGCTACCTCACCGTCTCCCAGGGCGAGGTCTTCTACGTGACTGAAGCGATGGCCAAGCTCGAAGGTCTTGAGCGCGGCCCGAGCGGCAACACCGCGATGGCGGCCGCGATGTCACTCGCGCGCGACTTACCGAGCGACGCAACCGTCGTCGTGCAGGAAACCGAGTACACCGGCGCCGGTAAGCACCACTGGGCGCAGCTCAATTTCGCGCGCGAGAACGGCGTCGAGGTCCGATCGGGAGATCCGACGGAGAACGTGCCCGGCAAGAGCATCATCATCCCCGAGCGTCCCGAGCAGATTCGCGCGAAGGACTTCGACCTCGGCAAGATGCGTCGCTCGTATGTGCGGAATGCACTCGCGCACGCGGGCGATGGCTACGTGCCGCTAACGAGCGACATCATGTTCCTGGCGGACGACACCAATACCTCACCGGCGACCGTCGAGGAGATTCTCGCGGACCTCAAAGCGACGTAGAACGCGCACACGCTGCGGGCCACGCTACCCGCTCGTCACTCAGCTCTTCGCAACGCCGTCGGTCGCCCCGGCGGCGTTGCCGCATACCGGGCACGGACGCAGACCCGCCGGCCGTTCGAGTGCGCTCGCCTCGAGGAGCGCATCATCGACGAAGATCTCCCGGGTCGCCCCGTCGGCAACGACACGCCCTTCGTGAAGCACGATCGTCCGCTCGCACAAGTCGAGTGCAAGGTCGAGGTCGTGCGTGGCGATGATCTTGGTGTGCTCGAACGTTGCGAGCAACTCGATGAGCCGGCGGCGTGCCCTCGGATCGAGATTCGAGCTCGGCTCGTCCATCACGAGGATGTCGGGGTACATCGCGAGCACGGTCGCGATCGACACCGCGCGCTTCTCGCCGCCCGAGAGGCGGTAGGGTGCGCGGTCCTTGAGGTGCAGCGCTGCGACGCGTTCGAGCGCATCGGTCGCCCGCTGCACGACGTCCTCCTCGGGCAGGCCGAGATTTGCGGGACCGAAGGAGACGTCCTCGAGGACCGTCGGCATGAAGAGCTGGTCGTCGGGATCCTGAAACACCATCCCGACCGTCTTGCGGATGTCGGGCAGCGTGCCCTTCGTGACCGGCGTCCCGCCGATATTCACCGTACCCGAGGTAGGCGACAGCAGCCCGTTTAGGTGCATGAGCAGCGTCGACTTGCCCGCGCCGTTTGCGCCAACGAGCGCAATGGACTCACCGTGCCCGATGTGGAACGACACGCCGTTGAGCGCGCGCGTCCCGTCCGGGTAGTTGAAGCCGAGTGTGTCGACGTCGATCGTGTGATGGCTCATGATCCCAACCTCATAACGAGACTCCCGAGCAACTGAGGGACGTTCACCAGGCGAAACGAGAGAAACGCGCCGCACCAGCCAAGGACGAACACCGCGTCACGCGCCGAGAACGACAGCCGCCGGAACGACCGCGCGCGGCCATCGAAACCGCGGCCGAGCATCGCGGCGTAGATCCGCTCGGCACGGGCGAAGGTGCGCAGGAGCAGTTGGCCGAGCATCTGGGTGTAGACGCGAATGCCCATCCCCCGGCCATTGAACGAGCGCAGCGTCCGCGCGCGCGACATGCGCATGACCTCCTCGGCCAAAACGAAGATGTAGCGATAGAGGAGCAGGAACTGCGTGGCAAGGACGTCGGGCATGCCGAGGCGCTCGAGTGCGAGCACGACGTCGTTGAAGCGCGTCGTTCCCACGAGGACCAGCGCGGCACCCACCGTGAGCACGAACCGGACGAGAATCGACGCGTACGACACCCACCCGCCGGAGATTGCGAGCGACCCGATGCGGGCGATGATCTCGCGGTCGAAGAGCGGGTTGAAGATGCCGACGAAGACCGCGAACGGCGCCGCAACGAGCAGCCGCTTCCCGATGAGTTCGAGGGACAGCCCGCCCTCGGACGCCAGAGCGATCGGAAAGAGCGCGAACGGCAGCATCGGGAGCACATCGTACTTGCCGAACGAGACGACGCACACGATGAACAGGAGCGTCGTGATCACTTTGGCGCGGGGATCGATGCGGTGCACCGGCGTGTCGGCACATGCCGCCTGGTCGAGACGTCCGAGCTCGTAGAGCCCTTGTTCGAGTGTGCTCACCGCGAGGCCGCCTACACGAGGCCTTCGCCGGTCGTGCTCGCCACGAACTTACCGTGCTTCACACCTTTCGTGCCGATCAGTTCGTCGGCGATGCGCTTGATCTCGCGCCCGGGACCGCGCAACACGACGACCTCCAGGCAATGGTGAGCATCCATGTGTATGTGCAGCGTCGAGACGATGACCTCGTGGTGTGAGTGCTGGTGCTCGGTGAGCTTGTCGCCGAGGTCGCTCGAATGGTGGTCGTAGACGAGCGTGACCGTGCCGACCGCCTCCTCGTCGCCAACCGTCCACTGCTCTTCTACAAGGGCGTTACGAATCAGATCCCGCACCGCCTCGGAGCGGTTCACGTAGCCTTTCTCGGCAATGAGCGCGTCGAACTTCTCGAGCAGACGCTCGTCAGCAGAGATACCGAACCTGACGACCTCGGGCATTGATGGCCCCCTTCGTAGTCGATTCGTGCTACGCCGATGGGGCTTCCATCGCACGTGCCGCACACCCCCGGACCAGTAGGTGCGAATTGCGACAATACCCTTGACGTGCGGTTTTTCCCGCCCTACGGTTTAACGGAAGAGTAGCACGAATTGCTGGGTCGTAACACGTGGAGAAGAACACCAGGCCGCATCGCCCGTCACGGATCTAGGGGACGAAACTATGCACATGGCCGACGCACTCATTTCGCCGGCAGTCGGGGGAACGATGCTTGTCGCAACAGGCGGCATTGCCGTCTACTGCGCGAAAAAGGTCAAAGAGGACCTCGACCAGAGCAAGATCCCGCTCATGGGTGTGCTCGGCGCGTTCATCTTCGCCTCGCAGATGCTCAACTTCTCGATTCCGGGGACCGGCTCGAGCGGCCACCTCGGCGGAGGCATGATCCTCGCCGTGTTGCTCGGGCCGTACGCGGCGTTTCTTGTGATGGCGTCGGTGCTTGGGGTGCAGGCGCTCTTCTTCGCGGACGGGGGGCTGCTCGCGCTTGGCGCCAACATCTTCAACCTCGGCTTCATCCCGGCATTCATCGCCTACCCGCTCATTTACAAGCGCATCGTCGGAAGCGATCCGTCGCGTAACCGGCTCGTCGCCGGGGCGATGGCGGCGGCCGTGACGAGTCTGCTGCTCGGCGCGCTGGGCGTCGTGCTCGAGACGACCGCGTCGGGCATCAGTGAACTGCCCTTCGGGACGTTCGTCGCGGCTATGCTCCCTATCCACCTCGCAATCGGCATCGTGGAAGGCCTCGTCACCGCCGGTGTGGTGCTTTTCGTCAAGAGCGCCCGCCCGGAACTGCTCGACCGCGTCTCGGCCCGACGCACGTTCGAGGGGCTCGACCTGAGCCAGCTTCTCGCGGGCCTGCTGCTAGCGGCCATCGTTGCCGGCGGGGCGCTCTCGTGGTTTGCCTCCGCGAATCCCGACGGCCTCGAGTGGTCGATTGCAGCAGTCACCGGTGTCGAGGAGATCGAGGGGGCCGGATCGGCCGTCCACGACGCCTCGGAGGCAGTTCAGGAGAAGACCGCCCTGCTGCCGGACTACGGCAACGGCACCCGAGCCGACACGAGCCTCTCGGGTCTCGTCGGAGGCGGTCTCACACTTGCAGTCGCGGCGTTCGTCGGTATCGTACTGAAACGCCGGGGTACCGCCAGTACATCCTCGGAGTAGTGCCCCTCGCACCGAACACCGCGCAACGCTATGCTTGCATGATTGGTGTTCGGTTCTGCATACACTGCAGGGATAGGAGCGCGTTGTGGCACGCGAAGACACCTTCCGAGACGCCCGGGAACACCTACAGGGTTTCTCGGATGAAGCCCTCGAGGCGCGCTTCTGGGATCTCTCGAAGCAGTGTGTGGATCCGCTCGTCGAGCTGGCTCGCACGCACACGTCGCCGTCGATCGAGCGCAGCGTGCTGATGCGCATGGGCATCGACTCGCGCACCTGCATGGCGGTTGTGAGCGAGTGTGAGAAACGCGGGCTCCTCGGCCATGGTGCGGGGCATGTGCTGCTTGTGTGCATGCAGGCGTGGTCGTGCGACGCGCCAGCCGCCGCTGCGAAACTCGCGGCAGGCGAAGGCTGGGAAACGCCCGACGCGAAGTGGGGCGGTGCGAAATGAGCGATCGCCTGAAGCCGCTCGATCCGAACGAGAAGCTCGACGTCGCGGCCCTGCTCGACGGTCTCGACACCTATCGCCCCCGCCGCAGCGCCTGGCACTGGCGCGAGCAGGTTCCGGGTCAGCGCCTCTACGAGTTCACCTACCACGAGACCTCGAAGGGTCTCGCCAACAGCATTCCGCTCCCGGCCGCGCACTACTTCGACAACATCGACCCGCAGCCTGACTGCGTCATCACGACCGAGATCGCCTCGGGCAGGCCCGAAGACGACATCCGCCGCATGCGCATGGCCGCCTGGCACGGCGCCGACCACATGATGGTCATCCGCACCGCCGGGCAGTCGCACATGGACGGCCTCCTCGAGGGCACGCCGGAGGGCGTCGGTGGCATCGCGATCACGCGCAAGCAGCTGCGCCTCACGCGCCGTGCGCTCGACCTCATCGAGGACGAGGTCGGCCGCCCCATCAACTTCCACAGCTACGTGAGCGGCGTGGCCGGTCCCGAGATGGCCGTCATGTTCGCCGAGGAGGGCGTCAACGGCGCCCACCAGGATCCGCAGTACAACATCCTCTACCGCAACATCAACATGTACCGCAGCTTCGTGGACGCCGCCGTTGCCAAGCACGTCATGGCCTCGGTCGGCATGCTCCAGATCGACGGCGCGCACAACGCGAACGCAACCGCCGTGAAGGCGTGGAAGGTCATGCCGGAACTGTTGGTGCAGCACGCCATCAACTGCGCGTTTTCCGAGTCAGTCGGCATGGCCAAGGAGAGCATCGCGCTTTCCACCGTGCCGCCGGACGCCGCACCTGCACCGTGCATGCGCATGGACCTCCCCTACGCCATCGCGCTCCGCGACCTCTTCGGCCAGTACAAGATGCGCGCGCAGCAGAACACCCGCTACATGGAGTCCGAAGGACGCGACGCCACTGTCTCGCACGTGATGAACCTCATGATCTCGCGGCTGACCTCGGCCGATATCCAGTCGACGATCACGCCCGACGAAGGACGCAACGTGCCTTGGCACTACAACAACGTGGCCGCCGTGAACACGGCGAAGCAGTCGCTTGTGGGCATGGACGGCCTGCGCGAGATGGTGAAGATCGATCGCGAGAACCCCGAGCTCAAGAGTCGCATCCGTGAGCTCAAGGAGCGCGCGGTGCTCTTCCTCGAAGCGATGATCGCAGACGGCGGCTACTTCGCCGGCGTCGAGGATGCGTACTTCGTGGACTCCGGTGAGTACCCCGAAACGCACGACGACGGCATCGCACGCTGCTCGGACGGCGGCGTCGCCGTGGACACCATCGTGCCGCGCGCCGATGACTACCTCGCGCCGGTCTGCCACCACTTCGGCGAGAACCACCTGCCCGAGGGCGTCGAGCACGCGTGCGACCTCATCGGCGGCTGCACGCTCTGCGACGACACGATGGTCCCCTACACCGACGAGCTCGACCCCGAAGACAACGTGAACACCCGTCTGGCGGCAACCGCCGAGCAGCGCGAGCGCGACCTCATCACGCCTGAAGTCGAGTGGGCCGGCGACGGCATCGTGGCCGTCACGATGTTCCTCCCCGCCTCAGAACGCGTGGCCGAGGCCGCGGCGCTCGAGATCGGCCGCGCGATGAACCTCAAGGATCCCGAGGTCATCCACCGGCAGGTAATGCATCCCGCCGAGGGCACGCTCGTGGAGATCAAGGGCCGCATCGACGTCGCGATCGACCCGACCACGCTCGTCATCCCCGAGCCGCCCGAAGTCCTTACCGACGAGGAGATCCGCGAGTTCGTGCACGAGCGCGGACTGCGCGTGGTGGCGGCTACGGTCGGCGAGGACGAGCACTCGGTCGGCATGCGCGAGATCATCGACATCAAGCACGGCGGACTCGAGAAGTGGGGCTTCGGCATCACGTACCTCGGCACGTCGGTACCGATCGAGAAGCTGCTCGACGCCGCAATCGAGCACGCAGCAAGCGCGGTCCTCATCTCAACGATCATCACCCACGGCGACATGCATCGCGACAATATGGAGAAGCTCGCCGACCTCGCTGCCGAGAAGGGCGTCCGAGACAAGCTGCTGCTCATCAGCGGTGGTACGCAGGTGACCGACGAACTCGCCTGCAGCTGGGGCATGGACGCCGGATTCGGTCGCAGGACGAAGGGCATCGATGTCGCCAGTTTCATCGTGAAGGCGATGCGCGAACGCGGGATATAGGGCGTGAGTACACACTCATACACATCGCTACACACTGGTGCTAGAATCGTGGCATGCATACTCGCCTGAACATCACGTTGCCCGAGGACGTGCTCGCTCGCGCAGACGCGTTCGCCAAGCGTGAGCGGTACACGCGCAGCGCGCTGATTGCCGCCGCACTCGAGGCGTTCGTTAGCGAGGAGATGTCATCGGCAGAGGTAGCCCGCGAGACATCCGCGGTCTACGCGCCGGAGGCCATCGGCCTGAACCCGGCCATCCGTCCGCTCGTACCCGCGATCATCGACGCATGTCGCCGGTACCGTGTAACGTACGCGGCGCTCGTCGGCTCGTCGACGCAACCGGAGCCGACGGTCACTCCACGGGACCTCGATCTTCTCGTGAGGTTCGAACCACGTACGGAAGGCTACGCAGCGCGGTACTTCGACCTTCGCGCGGAGCTTGAATTGCTCACGGGTAAGGCGGTCGACCTGATCGAGGTTGATGCGCTTCGTAATCAGCGCCTGAGGGCGGAGTTCGAGCGCACCAAGGTGGTGCTATATGAGGTCGCGTGATCCGCTCGTCGCACTTGAGGACGTGATCGAGGCAGGTGCGGCGATCGCCCGGTTCCTGAAAGGTCGTTCGCTCGCCGACTATGAGAGCGACCCAATGGTCCGGTCGGCCGTGGAGCGTCAGTTCGAAATCGTGGGCGAGGCGCTGAGCCGTGCACTGCGCGCAGACCTGGGCCTGACCGCACTCATCCCTGAGGCGTCGGAAGCCATCGCATTCCGCAACGTGCTCGCACATGGATACGATGAGGTCGTTGACCGTCTCGTGTTCAACACAGCGCAGGAACGGCTTCCGGCCCTGCTCGAACACGTCCACACGATTCTCGACGGAAAGGAAGTGCGATGAGCGCCCCCCGCCGCATCGACGCCCTCGTTGCCGAGATCGGCTCGACGACGACGGTCGTGAGCGCCTTCGACGGCCTCGCAGGCGACGGCGGCACTGACGCCGCCCCCCGACTCCTCGGGCAGGGCTTCGCGCCGACAACGGTGGCCGAGGGCGACGTGCGCATCGGGCTCGATGCCGCGCGCGCGATGCTCGAGAAGACGCTCGGGCCGCTTGCGCCCGACGTCACGCTGGCAACCTCCTCGGCGGCGGGCGGACTGCGCATGACGGTCCACGGACTCACGCAGAAGATGACGGCGGCAGCCGCGCGCGAGGCGGCGCTTGGCGCTGGCGCGGTCGTCGAGCACACCACTGCGGGCCAGCTGCGCGACGGCGACCTGCGGCGCATTGAGGAAGTGCACCCCAGCCTCATCCTGCTCGCGGGTGGCGTCGAGGGCGGTGACAGCGAGGTCGTGCTTCACAACGCGGGGCGGCTCGCCGAGCTCTCCATCCGCCCGATCGTCGTCTACGGCGGCAACTCCGTCGTGGCCGAGGAATGCCGCGCGCTGCTTGAGCGCGCCGGCTTCCGCGTGCGCGTCACCGCGAACGTCTACCCGGGCATCGACGAGCTCGATATCGTCCCTGCACGCGCCGTCATCCACGACGCGTTCGAGGAGCACATCACGCACGCGCCGGGCATGGAGCGCATCGGCGGTTTCGTGACCGGCCGCATCCTCCCCACACCGGGTGCGGTCCTCATCGCGAGCGAGTTGCTCGCATCCGATGTGGGTGACCTAGTGCTCGTCGATGTCGGCGGCGCGACCTCCGACGTGCATTCGATCACCGACGGCAGCCCCGAGATCGCGGCGATCTCGGTCGAGCCGCAGCCGCACTCGAAGCGCACCGTCGAGGGTGATCTCGGCACCTTCGTGAGCGCCGCACACGTGGCCGAGTTGCTGCCGCCCGCCGAGCGACCCGATCCGCTCCCGCCCGCGATCCCGCTCACGCCCACAGAGATCGCTGCGGCGGCCGCACTCGCGCGCATAGCAACCCTCACCGCCGTCGAGCGCCACGCCGGCCACCTCTCGCACCTCTACACGCCAAGCGGCCGTAAAACCGTCGCCCGCGGCCGCGACCTCACCGCCTGCCGCCTGATAGTCGGTACTGGCGGCGCGCTCACGCGCCTGCCGGGCGGCATAGAGGCGCTCGAGGCGGTGCGCGCGGGCTCCTCGGCAAGCGACAGATTGCTGCCGCCCGCCGATGCGCAAGTCGTTCTCGACCGCGACTACATCTTCGCGTGCTGCGGTGCGCTTTTCTCGCACTTCCCCGCCAACGCAGTGCTCGCGCTCATGCGCGCGAGCACGGGACTTTAGGAGCCACCATGTCCGCGAGAGCCACCGTCACCGTCGATCTCGGGAAGATCACCGAGAACACCCGCGCCATCGTCGACGCACTTGGTGGGCGCGACGTCATCGGCGTCACGAAGGTGACGTGCGGCTCGCCCGAGATCGCTCTCGCGATGCTTGCGGGCGGTGCGAGCGGCCTGGCCGACTCGCGGCTTGAGAACGTCGCCCGGATGCGCGCAGTCGGCATCACGGCACCCATCTGGCTGCTGCGCTCTCCCGTGCCCGCGCTGGCGGACGACACTGTGAGGGTCATCGACGTGTCACTCCAGAGCGAGATCGTGACCGTGCGGGCGCTCGACGCGGCGGCGGCGGCGCATGGCGCCAAACACGGTATCGTCGCGATGGTCGACCTCGGCGATCTGCGCGAAGGCGTCATGCCCGAGGAACTCCCGCGCTTCCTTGAGGCGGTCATGGCGCTCGAGCACATCGACATCGTTGGCATCGGCACGAGCCTCACGTGCTACGGCGCGATCGTGCCGACCGGCGACAACCTCGGTGAGCTCGTCGCCCTCGCTTCCGTGGCCGAGAAGCAAGTCGGGCACCCGCTCGTTGTGAGCGGCGGCATGTCGAGTTCACTCGACGCGCTCGTGGCCGGCGAGCTGCCTGAAGGCGTGACCAACCTGCGCATCGGCGAAAGCATCCTGCTCGGTGTGAGCACCGTGACACGCCAACCAATCCTCGGCCTGCACACGGACGTCATCACGCTCACGGCGCCGATCATCGAGTGCATGCGCAAGCCGTCGAAACCGCGGGGTGTAAGCGCGCAGGACGCCTTCGGTGGACGACCGACGTTCGAGGACCGCGGCGTGCGGCGACGCGCGATCTGCGCAATCGGCCGCCAGGACGTCCCGCCGGAGGGACTGGTGGCACTCGATTCGCGTGCGCAGGTGCTCGGCGCGTCGAGCGACCACCTCATCGTGGATGTGGAGGACCTGCCGACGCCGCCCCGGGTCGGCGACACACTCACGTTCGTGCCGAACTACTCGGCGACGCTGCGGCTCTTCACGTCGGACTACGTTGATAAGGTCTTCACGCCAGCGGGCTAGGCGTAACTCGCTAGGGCAGCTGTGCGGTCGGGTGGCAATTGAGGCAGAGATCATCGCTGAACGACGTCACGCCCGCCTCAACGAGCATGCGGTAGTTGGTGGTCTCGTGGGGGAAGTTCTGGAACCTCGGATTGCTCGTCGTCTCGAGCCCATCGGGCATGCCAACCAGAAACGGCGTCACGTTCGCCTGCGTACCGTCGGTCGAGAGGCTGCCAACGCTTCGGCCATCCTCATGGCACTGCTGGCAGATGGGTGCGTGTCCCGCCTGCTGCGGCGTTCTCGGAAAGGGCATCAGGTAGCCCTGGTTCGACAGGCCGAGCGTCTGGTTGGCCACCGTCGTACCGGTCCAGGCACCGCTCACATCGAGGCGCGCGACACGGCTGTACACGAAGGGAGTCGTCGTCGTGTCTTTCGAGTCTGCCGGATGGTTATGCACCGAGGAGAGCCCCGAGTTGCGTCCCTGATGACACGCGAGGCACCAGTCCGAGCCGTACTCGGCAGTTGCCGTCGTCGAGCCGCCGGGCTTCTGCTTGAGCATGCGCGTCTTGATGTCCGGCTGACGGATCGGACCGACCGACGGAATGATGCGGTAGCGGTCGCCCTGGAACGCCGCCACGAGCGTGCTGCCGTGGGGTGAGTGACAGTCTGTGCACGTGAGCGTGCCATTCAGGCCCTTGAGCGCCATGGTGACCGAGCCGCCAGTGGACGCGCTTCCGCCGGGAACCACGTTGGTCACCTCGACCGAGTGGCCCGCCGCAACGGTAAGACCGCGCGCAGCGATTGCGCCGTACACGCCGCGACCGCCGGTGCCGTCGTGACACGACTCGCACGTCGCCTCGATTGTCGCGCCGGGGAGAAGCATCTGTCCGTCCACGGCCGCATCGTGGACGCTGTGACAGCCGTCGCACCGGGAGGTCGTGGCCGTATAGCCGCCATGGACGCCGACGGTCCCCGGGCTATGCGTGCTGCTGTACCCGAAAGGGTTGTGGCAGCGACCGCAGTTCGCCTCGTTGAAAGCAGGAACGGTCGACGTTGATTCGTCGTACGCGTACGCGCTCCCCGCGCCAAGCATGAGAATCCCCGCTGCAAGTGCCAGAACGCAGACAGATCGCCGGAACTGCCCCATGACGTCCCCTTCGCAAGACTGCTTAATACTTGCAAAGAGTATCGCATGCGTTGTCAAGTCTTTGGAGTGCCTCGTCCGACGCTGATGATAGGCACGCCCCGTGCCCGAGGAGTACCATCGTCGCAGGTGGATCCTTAAGGGAGGGGAAGTCGTTATGCTGCGACATCGGTGGATCGCAATCGTCATCATCGCTGCGCTGATTCTCTCGGTCGCTGGCTGCAAGAACGACACTGGCGGCGCTGTCAAAACGAGCGCGAAGCCGGAGCTTCCGGCAGCGTTCGAAGCCGCCGATGGGGGCGCCGATCTCGCCATCACTGCGGAGGGCGCGGGTGTCGCCGTACGCTCGGGAGACGCGACGGCCGCAGTCTACGTGCCTGCGGGGGCGGCGAAGGCCGGCGCAACGTGGCGCGTCACACCGCTCAAGACCGCGCCAGCGGCTGCCACGAAGGCGCTCTGTCCCGGCGTCTACGTGGACACTGCAGGTGCCGACCCCACGGCCGAGTGCTCCATCGGCTTCTCGCTTCCGGGCACCGCGTCGCCGGATGCGTGCATCGTAAAGCTTGCCGAGGACGGCTCCGTCGCCGAAGTCATGGCAACTACTCGCGTCAACACGGGCACGACCACGCTGCTCACCGCCTACGTTGACGGCTTCTCGCCCTACACCACCGCCGAGGAGGACGCTGCCGCTCGCGACAAGGCGTTCCAGGATCGCGCAGCAGCGAAGGGCCAGCAGGTCGACTGGACGATCAGGGCGACCGGCAAGGAGACGCAGGACCTCGGGGGTTGGGCCATGGAGTACGAGCTCGACTTGTTCGGATCGGGCGGCGACGCGGGTATGGGCGGCGTGTACAACGGGCACGCGATGCTCGATATCAAGGGCACGTACACGGGTCCCGATAATCCCTACATCGCAAGCTTCGGCGACATCAAGGCTATCGGGCGCGATCAGAAGTTGAAGTTCACGATGGTCGAAGCCTCGCTCACCAACCTGCTCACGGGGCTACCCGAGGGCGAGCCGTTCACGGCCGGCGCGGGCGTCATGTACATGACGGGGATGGGAACCCTGAACATCACCGCTCTCGGCGTGCAGGGCGAGAAGGGCGAGGTCAACAAGACGGTTGAGGGCGGCGACCCGGTCGCGTTCACCATCAAGGTGACCACGGGCGAGGACGTGCAGATCGAGATCCCAAACGTCGGCATCTTCCCGGGTAAGATCCTACGGACGACGAAGTAGAATGACGAGCCCCGAGGACCCTCAGGCCTCACCCGCATTCATCACGCTCACGCTCGAGTCGCCGGAGGTCCTCCACCTCACGGCTGTCGATGGTGTGCTTGGCGACATCATCGAGCGCGTCGGGCCGATCGAGCAGCGACTTGAGGCCGACGCCTTCGAGTCGCTCGCAAGCTCAATCGTGTCCCAGCAGCTCTCGGACGCCGCAGCGCGCACCATCTGGGGCCGCGTCATCGGCGTACTCGGCAGCGTGACGCCTACAGCCGTGCTGGCTGCGGAGACCGAGGCGCTGCGAGGTGCCGGGCTCTCGGGCAGCAAGACGGCGTTCCTCGGCGACCTGGCCGAGCGGGTCTCGGACGGGCGGCTCGACCTTGCGGCGCTCCCCGCGCTCTCCGACGACGAGATCGTCGACGCGCTCGTCTCGGTGAAGGGCATCGGGCGTTGGACTGCCGAGATGTTCCTGATCTTCTCGCTCGGGCGGCCGGACGTGCTCGCGGTGGACGACGGCGCGCTCCGGAGCACGGTGGGGTGGCTGTACGGCATCGACGGCGGTGCCTCGCGGGAGGCCGTGGCCGCGATCGGCGAAGCGTGGCGACCGTACCGGACCGCCGCGTCGCTCTACCTGTGGCGAGGCCTCGTCCTGCGCCGCGCCGAGGAGAAGGCGGCCAAATGAGCCGACAGCCCGACATGTCAGCCGCGATGATGGCCGCGTTCGCCGGGATGCAGGGATCCGGTGGCGTTGCGAGCGCGTTCGTGGTCGCGTATGTCATGCACACGCTCGAGCGCTGGCAAGAGCCGACCGGACGCGCGTTGGAGCGCGCGCTCGCAACCGCGGCCCGCTACAAGCTCTCCGACGACCTCGCGATCTTCCTCCCGCCCGAGCCGGGCAGGTTCGCGTCGCGCTCGCGCAAGGACGCGTACAAGGGCGTCGTCATCGCGCTCAAGCGCGTCGACGAGCTTGCGGGCGACGAGCGCGTCGACGCGGTCACGCAGGTGCGAGGGCTGCTGGGCGCGCGGTAGCGGGCGCT
Source organism: Coriobacteriia bacterium (assembly GCA_038325105.1). GTDB lineage: Bacteria > Actinomycetota > Coriobacteriia > Anaerosomatales > Anaerosomataceae > WSXY01. Next base: position 2,522 of record JBBQIR010000026.1, on the reverse strand, counting down.
ACTCACCGGCCCCGCCAATTGCCGCCGTAAGCATCCGCGCCAGCTCCGCACGCATGGGTTCCGTGATGTAGCGCGCCGCGCGGATCTCGCCGTCGTCCAGGCCGAGAAGCGCCGTTTGCTGCGGGCCCTTGTCCGCGCAGAGGATGAGGCCGACAGGTGCCTCGTCGCCCGGACAGCGCTCGTGAGCGTCGAGCCATCGCAGATAGAGCGTCATCTGGCCGAAGTCGCCCGGCTGGAGCTTGCGGGTCTTGAGCTCGACCGCCACGAAGCACCGCATGCGGTAGTGATAGAAGAGCAGGTCGAGGTAGTAGTCCTCGCCGTCGACGATGATCCGCTTCTGCCGGGTCACGAACGCGAAGCCGCTCCCCAGCTCGAGTAAGAAGCGTTGCATCTCGTCGAGGATCGCGCGCTCGAGGTCCGCCTCCGAGTGCGACGCCGACAAGCCGAGGAAGTCGAGCACGTACGGGTCGCGGAAGACGAGCCCGGGTGCGGTCCCGGACTCGCGGAGACGGGCGAGGTCGTCTTCGAGACCGTCGGCAGAGCCGCGGGCGGCGATCGTGCGCTCGTAGAGCTTGCTGTCGATCTGGGAGCGCAGGGTGCGCTACGACCAGCGTTCCCGCGCGGCGAAAGCGAGGTAGAAGTCTCGTTTGCCCTGGTCAGCGATGGTAAGGGCTTCGCATATATTGGTCCATGTCAATTTTGTCGCCAGTGGCGACAAAATCGTCGGGTCGGGATACGACTCTGCGAGCTTCGTCATGCGCATGAGATTGCGCCAGGCGTATCCGCGTCCATACCGCTCAGTCAGTCTCGTCGCCAATCGCTTGACGACATCCGCACCGTACTCCGCCCGCTCTCCGTCGAGGACGTCTTCGCGGATCCGCTTGCCGATGCCCCAGTAGAGCAGCACGAGGTCGCTGTTTACCTGCGCGGCGACATGAGTCCGCGCGCGCTCGATCATGCCCGCGACCTCGCCGAACAGGCTCTCGTCATCATCGGGCATGGACAGCAGGTTGTTCGTCATCACAGCGCTCCCTCCGAGGCTTTGCCTCAGCGTAGAGTGCAGGACTTACCGGGAACCGAACGGAGTCTCACCGCGGAGTGGGCTGGGAGCAGGTTAGCTCGCATCAATTGTGTCGCCAGTGGCGACACAATCTCAACGCCCGGCCATGTTCTGCGTGCCGCCGCCAATTGTCTCGCCAGTGGCGAGACAATTGAGCTGGGTCGCCCCCGCTACTCCCCCGCCCCATACGGCGCCGGGTCTTCGGCCACGTGATAGCGGCGCTGAGGGTCAGTCGGCCCGCTGCCGATCTCCACGATCAACCCGCGTTCGACGAGCCGCTGCAAGCGCGTTCTCGCCGCTCGCGCCGACCGTCCGATGGCCGCGGCGATCTCGCTTGTCGTGAGCCCGTCTCCGCCCCGCAGCGCCTCGAGCGTCGCCGCATCAAGCGGGTCTATCTGCGGCCGGGCAGCTCGACCGGAGTAGAGCGTCACACGAAAGCGCGTGCCAATCTCCTCGAACCGCGGCTCGGCTAACCCGGCGGCCATGCACGCCTCACGGATGCGGTTGATGCCGCTTCCCCGCTGCTCGATCAGCCCAAGTTCACGGAACACGCGCCCGATCACCCGGTTACGCAGCTTGGAAACGCCCGCGAGCAAGTCGGCGATGGTGAGCCCCGGCACGAGCATCCCGGGATTCTCAATCTCGATCCGGTCATCGTAGATGGCGATACGCAGCGGCGCTCCCTGCTGCGAGTAGTCGGCGTGCACCACCGCGTTCACGGCAGCCTCGCGGATGGCTGTCGGCGGATACTCGGGCACCTCCAGGCGCCGAATAGCGCGTATCTCGAAGGCGAGCGCGGTGTTGCGCGCGATGAAGGACAGCGCCTGGTCGATGGCGACAACGGGATACGCGAGGATATCGGCCGAGTCGATGATGAGCTGCTTGGTGATTCCGCTGAACCGGCCGACTTGCAGCCACGCGTCAGGATGGCGAGCGAGGCGGTCGGCGCCGAACAGCAGCATGCCACCGACCGTGGGGACCTCACGGCTCTGGTAGTCGGTGGTCAGGCGGAGCGTCTTGAGGTCGCTGCGGTGGATGTCGCGAATGCCCGAGAACGCCGCGCGCACCGCATCGAGGTCGATGGCGTCCGCACCCAGGTCGCTCTCCGGCTGCTCGTCGAAGCCTTCACCGCGCGCCGAGCGGCCGAGCTCGGCGATGAGCGCGGCGTCTGCGAGACGATTCGTCGAACCGAGCCGGACGTAGACGCCATCCACCGGCCCGGCACTCACCACGTGATACGGTCTCGATGGTCCCAGGTGAACCCGCACAGCGACAACCTGCGTGTCTCGCCAGGGAACGACCTCGATCTCGGGTAGCACGCGTGGAGAAATCCCGTCAGCGATGATGCTCGCGAGTCGCTCCTCCAGGTCGAGTGGCTCCGCAACGCCGAGCACCGCGCCAGTCCGATCCTCAATGCCGAACAGCAGCGTACCGCCAGCGGTGTTCGCGAACGCGCACACCG
>JBBQIR010000025.1:0-27681 GCA_038325105.1 Coriobacteriia bacterium | reverse complement strand
CGCGCGCCAAGCCCGGCGATGACGTCGGACATGGTGTCGACATCGGCTATGTCGGGCATGTTGCGGATGGTCGTGACGCCAGGCGCGAGCAGGGCGGCAGCGATCAGTTTGAGGCCCGAGTTCTTGGCTCCGCCTACGGTGACAAGACCCGACAGCCGTCTACCGCCAGTGACGAGGATTGATTCTGGCATGGGGTGCGACTCCTGTCGGATGTGATTCGCGGACGCTTCAAGGGTAGCCGAGCCGGAGTTGGCGGGCAACGAAACGGTAACACCGTCACCTTACCGTGAGAGACGATGAAGCGGGACGGCCCGTGAGGACCGCCCCGCTCAGAGAAGCGAGTACTCAGTGTCAGGCGCGCTTCTCGGCCACCTTGAGCTGTGTCTCGCACCACTTCAAATCGAACTCACACGTATCGCGATCGGCCGGATCGGCCGCCGCATCCTTCAGCTCCTGCATACGCGCCTCGAGTAGCTCTTTGGCTACACGTGCCCGTTCGACGTCGATGAGCGATGCCGCCTGGGCGTTATCTGCAAGGACGATGACCTTGTCCTCGTGGATCTGCAGGTAGCCGCCCGAGATGGCGAACCACTCGACATCCTTGCCGTCGTTGTACCGCACCCGGAGTTCGCCGGCGGCGAGCACCGTCACGAGCGGCACGTGGAGCGGCAGGATGCCGATCTCCCCGTCAACCGTTGGCGCGATGACCATCTCCACCTCGTTGGTGTAGACGATTCTCTCGGGCGTGACGATCTCGCACAGTAGAGTGCGTGCCATCTGCAGAGCCTCCTACGCCGTCGCTTGCATCTTCTTGGCTGCCTCGAATGCCTCTTCGATGCCGCCGACGTAACGGAATGCCTGCTCGGGCAGCTCGTCGCATTCGCCCTTCACGATCATGTCGAAGCCGCGGATCGTGTCCTCGAGCTTCACGTACTTGCCGGTCATGCCGGTGAACTGCTCGGCCACGGAGAACGGCTGCGAGAGGAACTGCTCGATCTTGCGGGCACGCGACACGGCAAGCTTGTCCTCCTCGGACAGTTCGTCCATGCCGAGGATGGCGATGATGTCCTGGAGGTCCTTGTAGCGCTGGAGGACCTGCTGGACGGCACGCGCGACGCGGTAGTGCTCCTCGCCGACGATTGAGGGGTCGAGCGCACGCGAGGACGATGCGAGCGGGTCGACAGCCGGGTAGATGCCCTTCTCGGAGATGCTGCGCGAGAGGACGGTCGTGGCGTCGAGGTGCGTGAACGCCGTCGCCGGCGCCGGGTCGGTGAGGTCGTCGGCGGGCACGTAGATCGCCTGCACCGACGTGATCGAACCGTTCTTGGTGGACGTGATGCGCTCCTGCAGCTCGCCCATCTCGGTGGCCAGCGTGGGCTGGTAGCCGACGGCGGAAGGCATACGGCCGAGGAGCGCCGACACCTCTGAGCCCGCCTGGGTGAAGCGGAAGATGTTGTCGATGAACAGGAGCACGTCCTGTCCCTGGTCGCGGAAGTACTCGGCGGCGGTCAGACCGGCGAGACCGACGCGGAGACGCGCTCCGGGGGGCTCGTTCATCTGGCCGTAGATGAGAGCCGTCTTGGCGATAACGCCCGACTCCTTCATCTCGTTGTAGAGGTCGGTGCCCTCACGGGTACGCTCGCCAACGCCGGTGAACACCGAGGTGCCGCCGTGTGCCTGCGCGAGGTTGTTGATGAGCTCCATGATGATGACCGTCTTGCCAACGCCCGCACCACCGAAGAGACCCGTCTTACCGCCCTTGATGTACGGCTCAAGCAAGTCGACGACCTTGATGCCGGTCTCGAAGATCTCGGTCTTGGACTCGAGGTCCTCGAACTCCGGCGGCTCACGGTGGATCGGGTAGTACGCTTCGACCTCGGGCATGGGCAGTCCGTCGACGACCTCGCCGACGACGTTCCAGATGCGGCCGAGAGTCGAGGGGCCGACCGGCATCATCATGGCGGAGCCGGTGTCGACGGCCTCCATGCCACGCGTGATGCCGTCGGTCGACGACATGGCGACTGCGCGCACGACGTTGCCCTCGAGGTGCGCCTGCACCTCGGCGACGAGATGCACGCGGCCGACCGGGCTGTCGGCGTCCACCGTCACGGCGTTGTAGATCGCGGGAATCGACTCCGGCGCGAACTCGACGTCGATGACCGGTCCGATGACGCGAACGATGCGTCCGGCGTTCATAGGCGTTTCCTTATCCCTGGTAGCTGCCATCAGGCCTCCTTTAGCGCCGCGGCGCCACCAACGATCTCAGCGATCTCGTTGGTGATGGCTGCCTGACGTGCGCGGTTGTAACTGCGGGTGAGCGTGGTGATCATCTCGCTCGCATTGTCTGTCGCCGACTTCATTGCCGTACGACGCGCGCCCTGCTCGGACGCTGCCGACTCCATGAGCCCGCGGTAGATGAGCGTCTCCACGTACGTGGGAAGCAGACGCTCGAGCACCGCTTGTGGTGTCGGCTCGAAGACATACTCGGGCGTGATACGAAGGTCGCCCTCGGCCTGCTCCATCACGCGGGACTCGATGGGAAGCAGCTGGTAGACCTCCGCTCGTTGCTCGGCGACGTTCTTGAAGCGATTGAAGATGACGTATGCGGCATCGATGTCGCCGGCGGAGTACGCCGGGATGATGTGCGCGGCGATGCCACGGGCGTCGGCGAACGTCGGCTTGTCGGAGATGTCGCGATACGAGGCAAGCGGCTCGAGGCCGCGGTAGCGCAGGTACGACAGCGCCTTCTTCCCTACCGAGATAACGTCGACCTCAACGTCCGCAGCATTCTCGCGGGCGATGAGTTCCTCTGTCAGACGGAGGATGTTGCTGTTGAACGCGCCACACATGCCGCGGTCGGACGTGATCGTCACGACCGCAACGCGCTTACGCTCCGCGTGCTCCTCGAGGAGCGGATGCGTCGCGCCCTGCACGAAACGGGCGACGTTGCCGAGAACCTCGATCATCGAGAGCGCGTACGGGCGGGCCGCTTCGATCCGCTCCTGCGCCTTTTTGATCTTGGCTGTCGCGACCATCTCCATGGTCCGCGTGATCTGCCTCGTGCTGTGCACGGAGGTGATCCGCTGCTTGATGTCGCGGAGGTTCGGCATGACTACTCCCGGCCTCCGGTGAACTGCTCGGCGAACTCAGCAAGTGCGGCCTTGAGTTGCTCGATGGTCTCGTCGGTGAGCTTCTTCTCGGAAGCGATGACGTTGCCGACCTCGGGATGCACGCTGCGCATGTAGGCGAGGAGTTCGCTGCGGTACCGCAGGACATCTTCGACCGCAAGGTCGTCGATGTAGCCCTTCGTACCCGCAAAGATGACCATGACCTGATCCTCGACGGCCATCGGCACGTAGCGACCCTGCTTGAGCAGCTCGACGAGGCGCGCACCACGGTTAAGCGTGGCCTGAGTCGCCTTGTCGAGGTCGGAGCCGAACTGGGAGAACGCCGCCATCTCGCGGTACTGCGCGAGGTCGAGGCGGAGCGAGCCCGCAACCTGCTTCATCGCCTTGATCTGGGCGTCACCACCGACACGCGACACCGAGATGCCGACGTTGATGGCGGGACGAACGCCCTGGAAGAACAGGTCCGACTGCAAGAAAATCTGGCCGTCGGTGATTGAAATGACGTTCGTCGGGATGTACGCCGACACGTCACCGGCCTGCGTCTCGATCACCGGCAGGGCCGTGAGAGAGCCACCGCCGTTGGCGTCGCTCAGCTTGACGGCGCGCTCGAGGAGACGGCTGTGCAGGTAGAAGACGTCACCGGGATACGCTTCGCGGCCCGGCGGGCGGCGGAGCGTGAGCGACATCTGCCGATATGCGACGGCCTGCTTGGAGAGGTCGTCGTAGATGCAGAGCACGGCTCGGCCGGGGTTGTCCTTGCCTGCGGGCTTACCGTCAGCGCCGTTGTACATGAAGTACTCGCCCATGGCACAACCGGCGAGCGGTGCGATGTACTGCAGGGGCGCAGGATCAGATGCGCTCGAGTGGACGACGATGGTGTACTCCATCGCGCCGTACGAATCGAGGGTCTCAACGACGCCGGCCACGGTCGAAGCCTTCTGACCGATCGCGACGTAGATGCAGATGACGCCCGTGCCCTTCTGGTTGATGATCGTGTCGATCGCCACGGCCGTCTTGCCCGTCTGGCGGTCGCCAATGATGAGCTCGCGCTGACCTCGACCGACGGGAATCATCGAGTCGATGGCCAGAATGCCCGTCTGGATGGGTTCATTGACCCCCTGGCGTTCGATGACGCCCGGCGCGCGGAACTCAACCGGACGGATGCCCTCGGCCTCGATCGGTCCGCGACCATCGATCGGCTCGCCGAGCGGGTTGACGACACGTCCGAGGAACGCCTTGCCCGAAGGCACCTCGACGATGCGGCCCGTCGTGCGAACCTGGTCGTTCTCTCCGATGAGCGAGGTCTCGCCCAACAGCACGGCGCCGACCGCATCGCGGTCGAGGTTGAGTGCCATGCCCATGACGATCTCGCCGGTGCTGCTCACGAACTCGAGCAGTTCGCCGGCCATCGCGCCCTTGAGGCCGTCAACCTGGGCGATTCCGTCGCCGATCTGCGTGACCGTACCGACCTCACGTACGTCAACGGAGGACTTGAACGCGTCAAGCTGCGCCTTGAGTACCGCGTCGATTGTGCTGGCGGTGATCTCAGCCACTTATGCCTCACCTCCCTGGCGTGCGGTCAGGAGCGCCTGGCGGAGGTCCCGCAGCTGTGACGTTACGCTGCCGTCGAGCACCCGCCCGGCCACTCGGATGACGATACCGCCGAGGATCGTCGCATCCACGCTCTCGCGCAGCGATACGGCTCTCCCGAGGGCGGTACTGAGTTTGTCGGTCAACTTAGCGCGAAGGTCATCGGTCAGCGGCACCGCGGAGGTGACCTCCGCTACGACGATGCCGCGTTCCTTCTCGGAGATCGTGTCGAACGCCGAGGCGAGCGCGTCCAACTGGTCGGCCATGCCGCGGTCGACCATGAGTGTGACGACCGCGAGAGCCTCGGGCGACACCTCGCCGCCGAAGATGTCGCGCAGAATACCGCGCTTCGTCTCGGCAGGCACTGTGGTGTCGGTCAGGGCATCCCGGAGGTCGATGTTGCTCCGTACGGCCTTCACGACGCTTCGCAGACCCTCGTCGGCAGCGTCGACCGAGTCCGCAAGCGCGGCGAGGTCGAACAGCACGCGTGCGTAGGTATCTACGAGCTCGCTAGTTCTCATGCAGGCTACCCACCTCTGCGATGGACCGCTCGATGAGCGCAGCGTGATCCGCCGCGGTGAGCTTCTGGCCGATGATCTTGCCTGCAACCGCTACCGACAGGTCGGCGACGGACGCCTGCAACTCAGCCATAGCCGCGAGCTTCTCGGCCTTGATGGCGTCGATGGCCTTCGTCTTCTCGGCCTCAGCCTCTTCGCGCGCCTTGGCGACGATCTCGTTCTTCATGTTCTCGGCTACCGTGCGACCCTGCTCGATGACCTTGCCAGCCTCGGCGCGTGCCTCGGCCATTTGGACCCGGTACTCCTCGAGGAGGCGCTCAGCCTCGACGCGGGTCTCCTCGGCCTTCTCGAGCGACTCGCGGATCTTCTCGGCACGCTCATCGAGCATCTTCGTGACCGGCGGGAACGCGAACTTGCCGAGGATGATGAAGAGCACGAGGAACGAGGTCAGCGCGACGAAGATCTCGGGAACCTTGGGGATCAGAGCTTCCATGCGTTACCTCCGAAACGACGACTTCGTGTGGCTATTTCACACCCATCAGGACGAAGGCGAGCACGAAGCCGAACAGCGCGATCGCCTCGGCGAGCGCCAGGGCGATGAACATGGTGGTCTGCAGGCGACCGGCCATCTCGGGCTGGCGAGCCATGGACTCGATAGTCTTGGCGCCGATCATGCCGATACCGATGGCGGGGCCGATGGCGCCGACACCGAAGGCGAAGCCGGCACCCAGGACTGATAGCGATCCGGTAATCTCCACGTGCGTTCCTCCTCGATTCTGCGGATGTGGGTCCGCGTTTCCAACATTCCAGCGCCGACCGGTCGGCCGGCGTGATGAACCTAGTGGGTATTGATTGCTCCGCCGATGTAGACCGAAGTCAGTACAGCGAAGATGTACGCCTGAATGACGGCGACGAAGAGCTCGAGCGCGTAGAGGACGATCTGCAACGCAACGGGCAGAATCGCCATGATCTTAAGGACACCCGATGCCTCAAGCAGCATCGCGGTGAAGATCGAGAAGATGCCGAGCACGACGTGACCGGCGTACATGTTGGCGTAGAGTCGCACTGAAAGCGTGAGCGGGCGAACCATCTGGCTCACGATCTCGAGCAGCATCACGAATGCGGCGATCGGAGCCCAGACGCCCTTCGGCCAGAAGCTCTTGAGGTAGCCCCATGCACCGTGCTTCTTGATACCGATCGCGTTGTACACAACGAAGACCAGCACAGCCCAGGTGACCGTGATGCCCATCGAGCCGGTTCCTGGCTTGAAGCCGGGAATGAGGCCCATCAGGTTGTTGAAGAGCACGAAGAAGAAGATGGTGCCAATGAATGGCACGTACTTCTTGCCCTCGGGACCCATGGACTCGATGCATAGGCTGTCACGGACGAACTCGACGCCCATCTCGACCATGCTGCCGAGTCGGCTGTTCGGCACGAGCGACACCTTGCGAACGCCCACCATGAAGAACACGACGGTGATCGCGAATGCGATGAGCAGGAAGAACGCGTAGTTCGTGAGGACGAAAGAACCTGGTTCCACCGCGTGCCCGGAAATCGAGAGCACGGACAGCTCGTGGAGCAGTTCTTCGACACCCTTGCCAATCATTTCCACAGATGAACCCCCTCCTTAGTGAGCGTTCTGGGTTCGTGCCGTGCTGAGGAACCAGACAACGGCCGCGATCAGGAAGCCGAACACAAGTGCAGCGCCAAACGTGAGCATGGCGCTGCGTGCAAACACATATACGGCGAGGAGTGAACCGAAGGCGATGAGCATGATGAGGAAGTTGAGCGCTGCGGCCTGGACCATTCCCCCGAATGGATCCTCGGGAGTGACCCGGCTGACGCTCGCCTTGGCACCGAGGGCGAGAAGCGCGCCGAGCACAGCTCCGCACAGCATGAAGAATGCGGGCGAACCGATGAGAGCAGGGATGATGTCGCTTGCTCCGCCCAGGACGCTGCTCCTTAGTCTACACACCGTTGCCAGTCGCGCTTTCGCGACGTCACCCCGTGAGCGACCTGTAGCACGTCAGGCAAGAGCCTCATGGACAGGCCCAAACCAGCATGGGAGCCGCTTTCCGGCCGGGGGGTGACCTCGGAAAGCGTGCTCACTATACAGCAAAGGACTTCGGCGCAACAAGGGAATCGGGCCTTGACGCCGACGATGCCGCCAGACCGGACCGGAAAGGGCTATTCGTCCTCGTGATGGGCGGCCTCGAACAGGCCAAGCCAGTACGCCATGAGACCCGACATCGCGGCCAGCAACACGAGCGTGGCGAGCCGCCAGACGGGCGGCGCCCACCGCATCGCGTACCCGCCAAACGCAAGTGCGATCGACCACACGTAGATGATCAACACGGTTTGACGCTGGTTGAATCCGCGGCCGAGCAGCCGGTGATGGATGTGTCCCCTATCCGCTGACTGAATCGGCTGACCATGGCGGCTGCGTCGGATGATGGCCGAGGCAGTGTCGAAGATAGGTACCCCGATGATGAGCAGCGGAACGACCAGGGTAATGGCCGCAACGGACTTCATCACGCCGAGGAGCGACACGCATGCAAGCGTGAAGCCTAAGAAGAGCGCTCCGGAGTCACCCATGAAGATGCTCGCGGGGTGGAAGTTGTAACGGAGAAACCCGATGCACGCGCCGAGAAGCGCCGCAGCCAGCACGCCTGCGGCAAGCACATTGCTCTGCGCTGCAAGCACGAGGAAGCTCAGCGCGGCAATGCCAGACACTCCGGCGGCGAGCCCGTCGAGTCCGTCGATGAGGTTGATGACGTTGGCGAAGCCCACGATCCAGAAGAGCGTGATGGGCACGGAGAGCACGCCGAGGAGCACGATTCCCCCGCCGATCGGGTTGCTGATGAAACTGATGCGGACGCCGCACGCGATGACGACGCTGGCAGCCGCAAGTTGACCGAGAAACTTCTGACCCGGCTTCAGTTCGATGATGTCGTCGAGAACACCTACCGCGAAGATGATGGCGATGCCAGCGAGCACGCCGAGCATGGGTCGGCCGACGCGCAGCATGCCCTCCTGCCAACCCCAGAACCGCTCACCGAGGTAGTCGACGAATACGGCGACAGCGAAGCCGATGAACATCGCCACGCCGCCGATGCGAGGCACGACTCCCGTGTGCACGTGGCGCCCGCCGGGATGGGCGACGATACCCCAGCGGGTGCCCACGAGCCGGACGAGCGGCGTCAGCGCCAGCGTTGTGGCAAGTGCAGCACCTATGACGACGCCATACTGCAAAAGGCCCATCACTCGCCGCCACCGACGCACCGGGGAACGAGGCCTGCCTCGGCAAGCAGCTCTTCGGACAGCGGGTCAGGGTACGACTCGCGGTAGACGATGTCGACGACGCCGGCGTTGAGGAGGATCTTCGCGCACAGGACACACGGCTGGTGCGTGCAGTAGACGGTCGAGCCGTCGATGGCGATGCCGTGACGGGCAGCCTGGATGACGGCGTTCTGCTCGGCGTGGATGCCCCGGCAGAGCTCGTGATGCGAGCCCGACGCGATGCCCCGCTGCTCACGCAAGCATCCGGTGACCTCACAGTGTGCAAGGCCGGACGGGACGCCGTTGTAGCCGGTCGCCAGGATGCGCTTGTCTTTGACGAGCACCGCGCCGGTGGAGCGGCGCAGACAGGTCGATCGCCCGGCAACCTGCCGCGCAATCGACATAAAGTACTCGTCCCAGGAGGGACGTGGCATGTGCCTCTCCCGCCGGTTACTTGGTGCCGAAGAGCCGGTCCCCGGCATCTCCGAGCCCGGGAACGATGTAGCCGTGGTCATTGAGGTGGCTGTCGACAGCCGCAACGTAGATCCGGACACCCTCGCAGGTGCGCACGACCTCGTCGATCCCTTCTGGAGCTGCGATCAGGCACAGAAAGTTGATCTCGCGGGCGCCCTTGGCGCGCAGGAACTGAACGGCAGCCGATGCCGAACCGCCCGTTGCGAGCATCGGGTCGACGATGAGGATGTCTCGCTCGCCGATGTCCTCGGGCAGTTTGCAGTAGTACTCGACGGGCTGGAGCGTCTCCGGATCGCGGTAGAGGCCCACGTGGCCGACCTTCGCCGCCGGCAGGAGCTCGAGGATTCCGTCGACCATGCCGAGACCGGCGCGGAGGATCGGGATAACCGCCACCTTCTTACCGGCGAGGACGTACGTTGTCGTCTCGGTGATCGGCGTTGTGACCGTTGTCTCGGCAAGCAGGAACCCCCGGGTCGCCTCGTAGGCCATGAGCATGGCGAGCTCCTTGACGAGCTCGCGAAACTCCTTTGCACCGGTCTTCACGTCCCGCAGGATCGACAGCTTGTGCTGGATGAGCGGGTGGTCCATGACGACCACGTTCTCCCATGCGCGCTCGGGCATAGTCCCTCCTCGGCAGTAACGGTCGGCTTAGAGTTCCGGGTAGAGCGGGTGAGCGTCGAGCATCGACTGTACTTCGGCCTTGATGCCGGCAAGTGCCGCCTCGTCATCGCGCTTGAAAATCGCGGTCGCCAGCAGCGAGCCCACCTTGTGCGCTTCAGCCTCGCTGAAGCCGCGCGTCGTCATGGCTGCCGAGCCGACCCGGATACCGCTTGTGACGAACGGGCTCTCGGGATCGTTCGGGATTGCATTCTTGTTGACCGTGAAGCCGACCTCTTCGACAAGCTTCTCGGCGTCCTTGCCGGTGATGCCGGCAGGCCGCAAATCAACGAGCATGAGATGGTTGTCGGTGCCGCCGGAGACGAGCCTGAGCCCGGCCTTGACCATGGCAGCGCCCATCGCCTGCGCGTTGGTGACGACCTGGTCGATGTAGACCTTGAACTCCGGTTGCATGGCCTCGTGGAAAGCCACCGCCTTCGCCGCGATGATGTGCTCGAGCGGGCCGCCCTGCAGACCGGGGAACACGGCCTTGTCGAGCGCCTTTGCCCACTCCTCCTTGCAGAGCACGAAGCCCGACCGCGGACCGCGAAGCGTCTTGTGCGAGGTGGACGTGACGAAGTCCGCGTGCGGCACAGGACTGGGGTGAGCGCCCGTGGCGACCAGACCGGCGATGTGCGCCATGTCGACCATGAGTACGGCGCCGACGCTCTTGGCAATCGCCGAGAAACGCTCGAAATCGATGACACGTGGATACGCCGAGGCGCCCGCGATGATCATCTTCGGCTTGTGCTCGCGGGCCAGGCGCTCGACCTCGTCGTAATCGATCGTCTCGGTCTCCATGTCCAGGCCGTACGGCACGACGTTGAACCACTTGCCCGAGAAGTTGACCGGCGAACCGTGCGTGAGGTGACCGCCCATGGCGAGGTTCATGCCGAGGATCGTGTCGCCGGGGCTGCAGACCGCGTAGTAGACCGCGAGGTTCGCAGGTGCGCCGGCATGAGGCTGCACGTTCGCGTGGTCGGCACCGAAGAGCTTCTTGGCGCGCTCACGGGCGAGGTCCTCGACGACGTCGACCTTCTCACAGCCACCGTAGTACCGCTTGCCGGGAAGGCCCTCGGCATACTTATTGGTGAGCACAGTGCCAGCTGCCTCGAGTACGGCCATGGAGACGAAGTTCTCGGATGCGATAAGTTCGATGGTGCCACGCTGGCGCGTCAACTCGGCGTCGATGGCCGAAGCCAGTTCCGGGTCCTGCGCGGGGATGTACCGCAATGCCATGCCGGGACTACCTCTCTCTCGTAACGGATACCTTACAGGTCATTCTCACGCTCAATGGCGGTGATCTTGTCGACGCGCATCTGGTGACGACCACTCTCGAAGGGAGTCGACAGGAAGGTGTCCAGGATCGCCTCGGCCTGTGCGGGTTCAGTGTAGCGGCCGGCGAGTGTGACCACGTTGGCGTTGTTGTGCATGCGGGCCATCTTGGCCATCTCGGTATCCATCAGCTGCACGGCCCGGACACCCGGCACTTTGTTGGCGGCGATCGCCATGCCGAGTCCGGAGCCGCAGACCAAAACGCCGAAATCCGCGTCTCCTGCCGAGACGGCCCTGCCGACTTGCTCGGCGTAGTCGGGGTAGTCGACCGAGCTCTCGCTGGTCGTACCGACGTCGGTGACGTCGTTGCCCTTCTGCTGCAGATACGCCTTCATCTGCTCCTTGAGGGCGAATCCGGCGTGGTCACTGCCGACGATGAGACGCATTCTGACTCCTCTGGAAACGAAATGCGGAAGGCGACCAGCGACGGCCACCTTCCGCATTGTAGCAATACGAGCGCACTCAGGCGTCGAGAGCCTGCGCCGCAGCAATCACCTGCGTTGCCGATATTGATCCCTCGCGCGTGACGACCGGCTCGGGACCGGTGCACACAACAACGGTCGACGCTAACTTGTGCAGCGTCTCGCCACCATCGAGCGTCAGGTCGGCGGAAGCGATAATGCGCTCCTCGAGGGCGTCGAACGAACCTGCGGGAGGCAGGCCGGATGTGTTTGCCGACGTGGTGATGATGGCGTTGCCGGACGCCCGGATAAGCTCCTGGACGACCTCATGGTCGGGGCAACGAAGGGCGACCGTGCCGTGCTCATCGCGGAACTCAGGGGCGACGATTGCCGCAGCCTTGACGACGATGGTGAGCGCGCCGGGCCAGAAAGCTCGCGCGAGACGGTGCGCGTACTCCGGGACCTCAACGCCGTACACCTCGAGCGCCTGGTCGTTTTCGACGAGCCAGGGAAGCGGTTTGTTCTTCGGGCGCATCTTGATGTCGATAATCTCCTGCGGCCCGATGCACGAGTTAGCGGAAGCGCCTATCCCGTAGACGGTCTCTGTCGGGAAGACCACAATGCCGCCTTCTCGGAGTACCGTCGCTGCGAGATTGATCGCTTCCGCCGAGGGGTTGTCGGGGTCGATGTGAATCACCTTGCTCATGGTTGCCTCGCCTCCCGTTTCTTGCCCACCACGATTCGGTCCCGTCCGGTCAGGTCCTTACGGACCTCAATACCAACATAATCGGCGCGCATCTCCCCGGCCATGACCTCCGCGCGTGTCTCATCGACCTCCATGGCCAGAAACCCGCCCGGTGCGAGCCAGATCAGAGACTGCGCCGCGATTCTTCGTGCCACATCAAGGCCGTCAGGACCCCCGTCGAGGGCCGCCTCAGGCTCAAAGCCGAGAACCTCGTTCGGCAAATCCGGAAGGTCGCCGGTCGGTATGTATGGCGGGTTCGCAGCAACCGCTGTGAGGCTTCCTGCGAGGTCTTCCGGAATCGGGGCGAAGAGGTCCCCTTGGAATACTTGTACCCTGTCTGCGGTGTTCGCGTACAGCGCATTCCGACGAGCGGCCTCGACCGCACGCTCACTGACATCCGATGCCCAGACGCGTGTCCCGGGACTCTCGTGCGCGATTGAGACGGCGATTGCGCCCGATCCCGTACAGACGTCCACGACCGCAGCGTCCTCGGTGCCGAGGATAGCCTCGAGCACCGCATCGACCAGGACCTCGGTCTCGGGTCGGGGGATGAAGACGCCGGGATCAACGCGAAGAACGAGGTGCCGGAATGGCATTTCACCCGTAACGTACTGCAGGGGCTCGCCGGCGGCTCGCCGCTCGATCGAGGCGCGGAACAGCGCGCGTTCCTCGGGAGAGAGTGGGCGATCGAAGTAGGCGTACAGCTGGACGCGAGAGAGGCCCGTTGCCGCCGAGAGGAGCCACTCGGCAGAACGCCGGGGGTGTTCGTCACCTTTGCGACCCAGGTACTCCGCCGTCCAGTCGAGCGCGTCTTTGCAGGTCCAGGCGCGCTCGGCCACTTAGACCGCCGCCAACTTTTCGGCGCGATCAGCAGCGACCAACCCCTCGATCAGTTCTCCGATGTCGCCCATAAGTACGCCGGGCAGGTTATGTACCGTGAGACCAATGCGATGATCGGTGATACGGTCCTGCGGGAAGTTGTAGGTGCGAATCTTCTCGGAACGCTCACCGCTGCCGATCTGACTGCGACGCTCCGCACCCTGCTCGGCGAGTTGCTTCTCGAGTTCCTGTTCGTAGAGGCGCGCGCGCAGGACCCGCATGGCCGCGTCCTTGTTCTGCAGTTGCGACTTCTGGTTCTGCGACTGCACGACGAGGCCTGAGGGCAAGTGGGTGATGCGCACCGCGGAGTCGGTCGTGTTGACGGACTGGCCGCCGGGGCCGCTCGAGCGGAACACGTCGATACGCAAGTCCTCCTGTCGGACCTCGACTTCGACGTCCTCGACTTCGGGTAGCACGGCGACTGTGGCGGTCGACGTGTGGATACGGCCGCCAGACTCGGTCACGGGAATCCGCTGGACGCGGTGGACGCCGGACTCAAACTTCATCTTCGAGTACACCTTGTTGCCCTTGATGGAGAACGATACTTCCTTCACGCCACCGATCTCAGACTCGGAGAGGTCGATCTCCTCGACCTTCCAACGCTGCGACTCGGCGTAGCGGGTGTACATGCGGTACAACTCCGACGCGAAGAGCGCTGCCTCCTGGCCACCGGCTCCCCCACGGATCTCGACGATGATGTTCTTGTCATCATTGGGGTCGGTCGGCAGCATCATGACCTGCAGCTCGGCGTCGAGCTTCTCCGCCTGTTCGCGAAGATCAGTAAGTTCGTCGCGTGCAAGATCCCGCATCTCAGCCTCGGATTCCGAGCGGAGCATCTCCTCGGCGTCAGCGATACCGTCGAGCAACCCGAGATAGGTGCGGATGGCCTCCGCAACCTGTGTCTGGCTGCGGTGCTCCTTCGCGATACGCGTGTACTCCTTCTGATCGGAGAAGACGGCCGGATCGGACATCCGCGCGGTCAGATCGTCGTAGGCGCTCAGTATTTGTTCGAGCTTCTTGCGCATGGTAATCGGATTCCTCCGGTGAGTGGCTCTTCACGCGCCGCATTCGCGGCTCCTGACTGGTACTCGTACTGTACCACGCCCGAAGGCGGCGGCGGCGCGTCAGGCTGCGCGCGCGGCGGCGGTCCAGAATGTCCAGCTGCCGAGCAGCAGACCCGTTGCGACGGTCGTGTAAAGCGTTCCGAGAACTGTCGGAGGGAGCACCCCGGAGACTCTCAGGGCGATGCCGCCCGACACCATAAGCGCGACGACCAGCCACGACTTCACCGAGAAGAAGCCGAGCGCACTCGCCCTGGGATCGCGAGTCTCAATACGCGCGATGGCGCTGTTCGCGACGCTGCGCATGATGAATCGCTGCTTGAGCCAGCCGAGGAGAATCGCGAGCGCTGCGAGCGCGAGCCCGAAATGTGCGTGTGCGAGCCATCCGGCACCACGCACGCCGAGCATCACCGATGCAGCTGTCCACATGAGTGCCGCGAGCAGGAACTGCGCCCGGAGCCTCGACTCAGGTTGGATTGTCGTTGTTGCTTCCATGGGATCCTTCGAGAGCAAGCGTCTTGCCAGGCGCGCGCTCAGTCGAGCGCAGGTATCGCAGGAACGTCCGGACCGGCAGCTTCACGGTCTTCGCGCGCGACGACGAGCTCCATCGCAGCCACGGCGATCTCCACCATGCTGTCGTCGGGAGCGGCGGTCGTCATACGCTGCAGCTGCATCCCGGGCCACATGATGGCTTTCACGATCGGGTTGTCCGAATGGTTCGCCGCCCACTTGACCGACACCTCATACGCAAGTCCTGCGATGAGCGGGAGTAAAAGGATGCGGGTGACGATGTTAAAGAGCAGAATCCAGCCTTTCCCTGTCACGTCCCACTCCAGAAGAATCGCCTTACCCGGAATGAGGGAGAACACCAGAATCGCGATGACCATGACCATGAGCAGAAACGACGTACCGCATCGCACATGGAGCGTCTCGTACTTCTGGATGTACTCCGGCGTGAGCGGCAGTCCGTTCTCGTACGCATGGATGGTCTTATGCTCGGCACCGTGGTACTGAAACACCCGGTGGATGTCCTTGATGCGACTGACCGCCCAGATGTAGGTGAAGAACGCGACGAGCCTGAGCACGCCGTCGATAATGTTCCAGAGGAACGGCTTCTCGAGCGAATCGACGAAGAAGTTCGTCAGGACCGCCGGCAGAACGATGAACAGGCCGATGGCGAGCCCGAGCCCGAGCACCATCGTGAAGCCGATCTCCTTGGCGGTGAGCTGCTCCTCCTCGGTCTCGCCGGCATGCTCGGCCGAAACGCCGAACGCCTTCATCGCGAGAACCATCGTCTCGTAGAAGCCCCACATCCCGCGGATGATCGGCGTCTTGAGCCACGCGTGTTTGGTGGCTGCGGTGACGAGATCGTGCTCCTCGGTGTAGATCTCGCCGCTTGGCTCACGCACGGCGATAGCCCAGTTGTACTTGCCGCGCATCATGATGCCCTCTAGCACGGCCTGACCACCGATGTGCGTGTAGGTTTTGGGCTTGGATACCTTGTTCTCAGTCACGTTTGGGCGCCTTAGGATAGGGGTCGCCGCAGGTCATCTTGCCCTCTCGGCAGGGGCCGCGGCGGCATGATGCCCCGGCGTCCATGAAGATGTACGGCGCGGTCGGTTCGGCGAGCTCGAGCATCCGCACGGCGAGCGCACGGATCTCCCACTGAGCCCGCTTGCAGCAGCGTAGTTCGAAGAAGTGCAACAGTTCGCGGATGTTCATGGTGACAACGATCTTCGTCTCCATGGCGTTCGGGAGCAGGTAGCGTGCGTCCTCCGCAGGTACTCCGGCGTCGAGGAGGCGCTTGTACGCAGCGAATGCGTCACGGGTTGCCGACGCGAAAATCTCGTGGGCGATGGCATCCCCGGCGACCGCAGGAGGCTCGACGAACTCGGGCTCGGCGTCGTAGCGCACGTACCGCTGCGACTGCTGGTTATAGCTCGCTACACGGTGACGGACGAGCTGGTGCGTGAGTGCGCGCGAGACGCCGTCGATCGCGAAGGTGTACGACGCGTGTTCGAGCGCCGAGAGGTGCCCCGACGTGATGATGATCTTGAGCACCTTCGCGACGGCCTCATCCGACATGCCCTCGACGAGTTCCGCCGCGCCGACAGGGGCGTAGCAGAGCCTCGCGGCCGCAGCGATAGCCCGCTCTGGGTCGGGCGTATGGTTCAGCAGTACGACGTCCATCGAGTGCCCTTCACCAGCGCGGCCGACGGTCGCTCCTAAGACAAAGGAGGCGAGCAAGCTCGCCTCCTCATCATACCAGTGCGTGTGCCGTGACTACTCGGCAGTCTCCTCGGCGGGCGCCTCAACAGCGGCCTCCGTGACGTCTGCGGTAGCGTCGCCACTCTTAACGGCTTCGGCGACCTCGTGCTTGGCGGCGTTCTTGGCCTTCTCGGCATCCTTGATCTCGCGCGCCTTGCGGGCGATCTCGGCGGACTCCTCGGCGGCCTTCACGCGGGCCTGCTTCACGGCAGCTTCCTTGTCGAGAGCGGCCTGCGCGGCGTTACCGAACTTGTCGGAGAAACGCTGGACGCGACCACCGGTGTCGACGAACTTCTGCTGACCGGTATAGAACGGGTGGCACTTGTTGCACAGTTCGACGTGCAGTTCCGGGCTCGTGGAGCGGGTCATGAACGTGTTGGAACACGAACACGTGACCTTCGCATCTACGTAGTCGGGATGGATAGCTTTGCGCACTTCCGATTCACCTCCGAGAATGCACCTGGTTTCCGACCAGGTGCCGGGACAGCCGGGCTAGGATAGCACGGCGCCCATAAGCGAGCAATCGCGAATCTACAGTTCGATACCATTGTTGACGCGCTTGTCGTCGGCGCGCTTGGCCATCTTGGTGAGGAACTCCTGGTTGGACGGGGTCTGCTTGAGGCCCTTGATGAGCATGTCAAGTGCGCGCTCCGATGAGTCCACGCCGTGCAGGATGCGGCGGAGGCCCCACACGAACGGCGCTTCCATCGGATCGAGGATGAGCTCTTCTTTGCGCGTGCCGGACGTGACGACGTCGATAGCCGGGAAGATCCGGCGGTCGGCCATGCCGCGATCGAGCCTGAGTTCCATGTTGCCGGTGCCCTTGAACTCCTCGAAGATGACCTCGTCCATCTTGGAGCCCGTGTCCACGAGCGCCGTCGCGAGGATGGTGAGCGAGCCACCAAACTCGATGTTGCGCGCCGCGCCGAAGAACTTCTTCGGCGGGTAGAGGGCCGTAGAGTCGACACCACCGGATAGGATGCGTCCGGATGCAGGCGTCGCGAGGTTGTAGGCGCGGGCCAGGCGGGTGATCGAGTCGAGCAGGATGACGACGTCGAAGCCGCTCTCGACCATGCGCTTCGCGCGCTCCATGACGAGCTCGGCCACCGCGATGTGGTTCTCGGAGGGCATGTCGAACGTCGATGAAACGACCTCACCATGGATCGAGCGCTCCATATCGGTGACTTCCTCGGGACGCTCGTCTACGAGGAGGCACATGAGGTAGACCTCGGGGTTGTTGTCGGTGATGGCAGCCGCGATGTCCTTGAGGACGGTCGTCTTACCGGCTTTCGGCGGGGAGACGATCAGACCGCGCTGGCCCTTACCGATGGGGGCGACAAGATCGATGACGCGAACGGTCATGAACTGCGCGCCGTGCTCCAGGCGCAAACGCTCGTCCGGGTACACGGGCGTGAGGTCCTTGAAGTTCTTACGCTGCTTGGCGGCCTCAGGCTCGAGCCCGTTGATCGAGCTCACCTTGAGGAGTGCCGAGTACTTCTCGGTCTCCTTGGGGGGTCGCACCTGACCCTTGATGAGGTCACCACGGCGAAGCTCGAAGCGGCGGACTTGCGACATCGAACAGTAGACATCGCGATCACCGGGCAGGTAGCCGTTGGTGCGGATGAAGCCGTAGCCCTCGGGTAGCACGTCTAAAACGCCCATGATGTCGATGAAGCCCTCGGCCTTCACCTTGGCCTCGTAGACGACTTCGACGATCTCGTCTTTCTTCTTGAGCGCCTTGACGTCGAGTCCGAGGTCGGTCGCCATCTGGCGGAGTTCGGCCACGGTCTTGGTGCCGAGTTCCTCGCGGGTAGTCGACGGGGCGACGGCTTCGGCCTGCGGAGCGCCGCCACGGCGTCCGCGCTTGCGGGGTCGTGAACTCATGCGTTCTTCACTTTCTCCCAGTCGGCCAGGAATGATTCCAGGCCTCTGTCTGTCAGGGGGTGCTTGACGAGGTTCTTGAGCACCGCGAATGGCACCGTAGCGATGTCCGCACCCATGAGGGCGGCCTTCGTCACGTGATTCGCGCTGCGAATGGATGCTGCGATGACCTCGACCTGGTGGCCGAAGTCGTAGTTGTCGAGGGCGATGACGATCTGCTCGAGCTGGTCGATGCCATCCTCGGAGATGTCGTCGAACCGGCCCACGAACGGAGAGACATACGCCGCGCCAGAGCGAGCTGCAAGAATCGCCTGCGGAACGGTGAAGCAGAGGGTCATGTTGACCTTGATCCCCATGTCAAAGAGCGCCTTGGTGGCCGCGAGACCCTCGGGCATGGTCGGGACTTTCACGACGAGGTTGGGAGCGAGCGCGGCAAGCTCCACACCCTCGCGGATGATCTCATCGCGCTTGAGACCGACGGTCTCACCGCTGACGGGGCCATCAACGATGTCGCAAATGCGCTTGAGGTGGCCGTGGAAGTCGGCGAGCTTGCCGCCTTCACGCGCGTACAATGTCGGGTTCGTCGTGACACCGGCGAGCACGCCCCAACTTGCGGCTTCTTCGATCTCGGCGATGTTCGCCGTGTCCAGGAAGAACTTCATGATTCCTACGCTCCTTCGTCCGCGGGACTCACCCGCACTGTCGCAGTCCGGTCGCCGCCGCGAATTGCCGCGTTGACCACAAGTTCGAGCACCTCGGCAACCGTACGGTCGAGTTGGTGGCTGTGAACGATCGGGATGCCGTGCTCAACGGCCAGGTCCTCGATGTACCTCCCGAGGAGCCGGATGTTCCCGAAGTTCGCCCGGTATTTCTCGAACGGACGCGTTCCGTCCGTTTGTACCTCTCTGATGTAGAAGTGGCTCCGGTGAGCATCTTCGTCGTCCACCGTCACGAGCAACTGCACGACAGACGCATTCTTGAACTGCGAAGGCTCGATGTAGCCGGGGACCATGTGAACGCCCTCGATGACAAGGCTCTCGCCTTCGACCGACGCCCGCTCGATGAGCGATCTGATGCCGGTGATGACCGCGGCGGTCTGCTCGCGGAATCCGACAATGACAGGGTTCGCACCGTGAGGGACTGGGACCCGGAGCCCGCGCCACGCGTTGAACGAACTTTCGTAAATGGCCGGCATCAGTTCCCTGGTAAAGATACCACGCATCACCTCTCGGATGGAATCCGTCGACACGATGCGCGTGATACCGAGCCTGTGAGCAATCTCCGTGGCTATGGTGGACTTGCCGACCCCGGTCGTTCCGCCGATGAGTATCACGAGCGGACGATCGAGGTTGGCGATCTCCCGAAGTCGTCGGTATCGCTGTGCGTACTCAGGTCCCGCCTGCTCCTCGAGCACGGCGACGGACATCTCGACCAACTCCGCCATGGAGACCTGACGCAAGTCGCGCTCGCGCATCTCATCTTGTATCCGCTGCGCCGCGAGGTATGCCCGCGCCGGCGACAGACCGGTCGCCGTGAAGGACTGCGCCATGAGGCCCTTGCTGTAGGGCAGGCCGTGCTTCTTGTCCTTGATGAGAATCGGCGGCGGATTCTGATTCGGCATCATGAACTCCTTGCACGCCCGCGCTCGAGAGCGAGCGCGACGGTTCCGTCGATGATCAGGTCAACATCCTCGCCATCAACGGCGACTGGCGCATTGTCACACAGTACGGTCGGAACGCCGACATCGGCGCCTGCCGCAGCAACAACGTCGATGGCGGCGGCCTTGAGTTCGGTCAGCAACACGTCGAACGTACCGACCGCCCGCGCGAGGTCCTCGCGCAACAGCGAGCGGTTCGAGAGATTCGCGCTTGCGGCGACAACAGTGCAGTCATACGCGCGCTCCAGGTGCTGCACGAGTGCCGGCAGGACCGAGGCTGGAGCGGTTGTCGCGAAGAACACGCGCTTGCCGGACACAGGCTCTATCGGAACCGGCCGGAACGTCACGGCGATGACCGGTATGTCTGGCCGGAGATCATGGATGGCCGCGCGGATCGCATCGACGTCCTCGGCTGAAGACGATGCTTCGCCCACACCCGCGATCACGACCGCATCGGCGCGCGCAATCCTGAACGGCCCGAAGTAGTCGCGCACGTAGCCGGCGCCTTGGCTGGCGCCGATCACGAGAATCGTTGCGTCCGCGGATACCGGTGGAATCGCCGCGCCCGACCCCTCGAGCATCACGAGGTCCTTACGGAGTCCGTCGGCCAGAGCGGCGCCCTCAGCGACGTTGCTGAAGAACGTCTCCCCCGCCATGCCGCCGCCACAACGCCGGCAGCCTACTGTCGCAACGCGGCTCATGACCGCGTCCTCGTAATTGTCCGAGGAAGCATGCACGCCTCGCGCGGCGAGCGCGAGCAGGTCTTCTGTGGTGAGCGACACCTCGTCTCCACGGATGAGTTCCGGGTTCGCAGGGCCGCCGCGCCCCATGGCAAGAATCACGACGTTTCGACCGGTCGTCTTGAGGTGCCGGGCGACGTACGCCGAGAACGCCGTCTTCCCGACGCGCTTCCCTGTACCGATGATTGCGAGCGTTGGGGTGCGGAGCGTCTGAGCGGTCATCGGTGGCGTGAACCTGAAGTCGGCACCGCGGTACTCGACGCCCGCATCGAGCGCGATCGACGCAAGCCGGAACCGGTCGACGGAACTCAGAATCGGCTCATCGGACAGGTCGACGACGGCATGAGGCGAGAATCGCATGAGTGCTTCGCGAAGAGCATCGGCGGCAGTCGCAGCCCGAACGACGGGTACCCCGTAGGCGTCCCCGGACGCCGGATCGACCTTCTCGGTCCCGCCGACGAACGCCGCGGCGACAACCTCGCACTCAAGCGAGAGCGCGCCGAGGGCATCCCGAACGACAGGCGGGTAGTGCTCCCCGTCTATGAGCGCGACGACACGGCTCACTCCTCGCCACCCCCCGCGCTGCTTTCGTTCATACCCGGGCTCCAGGTACACGCCTTGCGCGGTGCGCGCTCGATGTCGGCGACCGGCTCCGGCTCGCCAAAAGGATGCTTCAGGACGACACGCACACGGTCCGGATAGATCTCGATGATGTTGTACGACGCCTGCGTCTTACCCCGGAGACGATACGAGCACGCGGTGCCCGCGTTCACGACCACCATGTCCTCAAGCCGCCAGACATGCGGGACATGCTTGTGGCCGCACAGCACCATGTCGCACCCGCTTGAGGTGAGCACGCGCAACAGGTCGCCGGCGTCATACACGATGTTGCGCTCTCGTCCCGTACCGGGAACGGGAAGCAGGTGGTGGTGCAGGCACACGATCTTGAATTCATCGGGATCCGAGAACCGCTCCTCTATCCAGCGGTACCGTTCGCGGCCGACCCGGCCGCCGTCGAGGTCCGGCTCGGAAGAATCGAGACCGAGGATTCGCACTCCCGGCCCGATGAGTTCCGTGGATCTGGCGCCAAACAGTTCCTCAAAGTGCATGTCACCGACGTTGCGCGCGTCATGGTTACCGGGAAGCACCATGACCTTCGCGATGTTCATGCGCGAGATCAGACGCTGCGCGACCTTGAACTCCTGGCGGAATCCCATGTCGGTGAGATCACCCGTGACCACCAGGATATCCGGCTCGAGTTCGTTGATCTCATCTACGACGCGCGTCGCCAGGCTCGGGATGTGGTACTGCGAGCCGCAGTGGAGGTCGGAGACCTGCGCGATGACGAGCGGTTTCGTGGGATTCATGTATCCTCCGGCCAACAGTCGGAACCGTGGCAGGCCAGGGGGGAACGGGGGGACAAAGACTATTGTTCCCAGATGAACGGCATTACCGTCAAGTGCAACCGCACTGTAGCCCTAGGATTCCTCGTCGGATTCCTGATCGTCCACGTGGACCGGACGCATGAGAATCGCTTCTCGGAACACGGCAATCACGAGACCGAGCACGAGACCGAGCACGAGCGCACCGACGATCGTCGCGCCGCGGCGACGCACCGGCGCCACATCGGTCACGGCTATGTTCCCGTTGTAGTAGTAGACGTAGCGAAGCGTTCGCAGCGAGAGCTGGTCCTCGTAGAGGCGCATCCGCATCTCCCACTGCATGCCCGTGTAATCGAGGCGGAAGTCGGAATCAGCCTTCGAACCGCCGGCAGCCGAGTTGATTGCCGTCACCTCCCTCAGCGCCCGCTGCGTTTCGTTCACGCGGCGCTGAAGTTCCCACGTCTCGACCCCACCGATCTGGCCGGCTTTCGTCGCGGCCGCGGCAGCAGCTATGGCCGTGACGCTGGAGGCCACACTCTCGTCGGGAGAGCGGAAGGTGAGCACGAGCTGACGCTGCGGGTCTTGACGCGTAAAGGCGCTCAGCTCGGCAGCGACAGTTTCGCTTGCGACGAGCGCCTCGCTCGCCACTACAGAAGTGAACTCAGGTGTCTTGATGACGCGCAGCATGTCGTCGGGCTTGGGTAGATCCGGGTACTTCGACAGCGTGGCGCTGTCGATGACGACGACCGCACGGCCTTCGTAGAGCGGCGTCGGGTCTGCCGAGGAGACCACTGCGGCTATCACCCCTGCGACCACCATGACCGTGAGTGGAATCCACCACTCGCGGCGGACGGCAGCCAGAAATGTGGGCATATGTGTCTGCTTAGGCACGTGGCGCCTCCCCTTTCCGGGATGAAACCGCTGCAAGCAGCGCTAGAAACAGCCACAGGTACTCGAAGAACAGATAGTACTGGAAGAACGACTGGACCACCAACGCAGCCACGGCCACCAGGACCGCCACGCCCAGAGCGGGATATCCCTGTTTTGCAATGCGCCGCCAGGCGATCACGATGCCCGCGAGCAAGACGAGTTCGGCGAGCAGGCCGAGGAGTCCTGTCTCCACCCAGATTGCGAGCGGTAGCTGGTGAGGATGAAGGATCCTCGGCAGGGCGCCCGGCTGACGGTACGGGGGGTATGCGAGCTCGAATGCGCCGAGACCCGTGCCGGAGAACCAGTACTCGTCAAGCATCTCGATGCTCGAGACGCCCATGAGGTACCGGGTGGAAAGCGACGTCACGGTCTGCGGCTTGAAGAGCGACGTGACCCTGTCGGTCACGGTCGACGGCAGGAACGGAACCGCCACGATGGCCAGCACCAGTGCGGTCACTACGAGCAGCCTCCGGCGGTCCCTGGGGGCCGTCGCAACAATCAGCAGCAGACCCACAGCAAGCCCGACCCAACCCGAGCGGGAGAATGTAAGCACCGTCCCAAACCCGGTGATCGCTCCCGCAGCACCCCAGATGATCGCCTCCCTGACGCGCCGCGACCGCACAAAAAACGCGATAGCGACGAGCGAGGCGGCCGAGAGGTATCCGGCGAGGAAGTTCGGATCCAGGAAGAAGGCCGCAGGCCGCATGAGCAACTCGGTCGACTCGAGTCCCTGCGTGGCAATCGTGCCGATGCCGAGACCCGGCGCTACGTACTGCAGCAGTTCCACCCCGACGAGCGCGACTGCGACAGCGACCAGGGCGTACACGATGCGTCGAGCACGGTGTGGCTCCTCGGCATAGCGTGCAACCAGGGCTGCGAGCAAGAAGAAGGCGAAGAGCCGGACGGATGAGAACGCGGTTGTTGAAGGCGCAAGCGAGACGACGACCGACGTCAACCCGGCAACCACGAGCAACCCGAGCCCGCCCAGAATCGCTGACGGCTCGGGAAGCGCATCCCGACGATCGCGCACGACGCGCGCGATCCAGCCGAGAATGGTGGCACCAAGCAGCACGTGCGCCGCAGTGAACGGCGCCGTCGACGGGCCCAATGTTGCGGCGTCGAAGAGCGGGATGGCGAGGATGAGGAGCACGAGGCCCGCCTCGGTGCTGAAGAGCGCGACGGCAGCCAGCCCTACGGCAGCGGTGGCGCTCAACACAGCGTCGGTGCTCGTCCAGTGGAGGCCGCTCACCGAGGCGATCGCAGCGGCTGCGGCGGCAAGTAGGACTGCCGCGCCAAGCGCGACGGCACCGACCCGTCTCGTCCGGCCCGACGTCTCTGTGATCTGCATTGTCGCCACGGCCTGCCTCCCGGAAATCAGCGTGGCTTCGCACCCGCACGCTCGACGGCAAGCACGAGCGGATCGCGTCTGCCGCTGAATGCAGGCAGACGCTCGCACAGCGCCTCCGCCCGAGCGAGCGCGGCTGCATCATCGACGCCTGTCACAAGCCCGACGACGGTGGGCCCGGCGCCCGAGAGGACAGCCGCGTCGGCACCCGCCGCGAGGAGCGCCGCGCGAACCGACGTGATGTCGGGTATGAGCGATTCCCGGTACGGTTCGTGGATGCGATCGGAAGCGCCCGCTCGCACGAGGTCCGCGCGTCCGAGGGCGATACCCGCAGCGAGCAACCCGGCACGACCCGCGGTGAAGGCGGCGTCCGCATGCGCGACCGTGGACGGCAGCGCGCGGCGTGCCTCGGCAGTCGGAAGCGCGGCGTCGCTCACGAGGGCGACGGCGGCAAGACCCCCGGCCGGATCAATCCTCGCGACCCTGGGCTTCCCGTTCTCCGACCAGCACACGGTGAATCCGCCGCAGAGCGCCGCGGCTACGTTATCGGGATGCCCTTCAAGCTCGGTGGCGAGCTCGAACAAGCGCTCATTCGCAAGACCGGCGCCCGCGAGTTCATTGCCAAGCACGAGACCACCAACGATGGCAGCAGCCGAGGAACCCAGCCCCCGCCCAATCGGAATCGCATTCTGGCAACTAATCCGCGCGGCGCCCTCGTAGCCGACTTCTGCGAAGACACGCTGCATCGCACGAGCGACCTCGTTGTCCTTGTCGGTGCGAAGTTCCCCGGCGCCTTCGCCGCGAACCTCAAGCAACCACTCCGAGGCAACATCAGCCTCGAAGTCGTCGTAGAGCGCGAGCGCAAGCCCGAACGCGTCATAACCCGGCCCGAGATTGGCTGAGGACGCCGGAATCCTGACGCGAGTGGTCATCGAACCGTCACAGTTCCTCGACGCGAACGATAGAGCCTACGGCCTCAACGACGTCGAGTGCCTCGATC
Source organism: Coriobacteriia bacterium (assembly GCA_038325105.1). GTDB lineage: Bacteria > Actinomycetota > Coriobacteriia > Anaerosomatales > Anaerosomataceae > WSXY01. The sequence continues at coordinate 2,411 of JBBQIR010000025.1, read as the reverse complement.
TCGGCGATGGCCGCACGGAAGTTCCGCTCGGCAGCGCGGTGTGTGACCCACACGATCTCCGCGCCACCGGCATCGCCGGTCCGCTTCTGGATGACCGAAGCGAGCGAGACACCGTGCGCGCCGAAGATGCTCGCGACCGATGCCAGCACACCGGGCTCGTCCTCCACGAGCAGCCGCACGTAGTACTCGGTCACGAGCTCGCCCATGTCGCGCACGGCGAGTTCCTCGTGGCATGTGCATCCGACGAGCGCGAGACATGCGCTGTCGATGTGGCGCGCCACCTCGATGACATCGCCGACGACCGCCGACGCCGCCGGCAGCGAGCCCGCACCTTCGCCGAAGAACATCGTCTCCCCGACCGAGTCACCCACGACGTAGATCGCGTTGTAGACGCCTGACACTTTCGCCAGCGGATGGTCCTCTCGAATCATCGTCGGGTGAACACGGACGTCGATTCCGCCGTTCACGCGGCGAGCGATGGCCATCAGTTTGATCGCGTAACCCATCTCGGCTGCATAGGCGATGTCCTCGGGCGCAAGCGACCTGATGCCCTCGACGGGCACCTGTGCAAACGTCACGCGCGAGTTGAACGCGATCGACGACAAGATCGCGATCTTCGCCGCAGCATCGAGACCGTCGACATCGGCCGTCGGATCCGCCTCGGCGAACCCTCGTTGCTGTGCCTCGGCAAGCGCCGCGTCGTAGCTGAGTCCGTCCTCGGCCATGCGGGTGAGCATGTAGTTCGTGGTGCCGTTGACAATCCCGTAGACCGCGGTGATCTCGTTGCTGACGAGCGAGTGCTTCAGCGGGCCGATGATGGGAATGCCGCCACCCACCGCCGCCTCGAACATGATGTCGACGCCGCGTGAGTCAGCTGCATCCATCACTTCTCGGCCGTGACTTGCCATAAGCGCCTTGTTGGCGGTCACGACGCTCTTGCCCGCAGCCAGGGCTCCCAGTACGACATCCCGAGCCACGCCCGTGCCGCCGATGAGTTCGATGACAACGTCGACGTCCGGATCTTCGAGAATGTCCGCCGCGTTTGTCGTGCACGCCTCGGGAGGAAGACCGAGGTCGGCGAAACGCTCCTCGGAGCGGTCGGCAAACCGGGTGAGCTCGATATCGACGCCCGCGCGCGTGACGAAGTCGGCGCGGTGGCGCCTCAGAATGTCAACAACGCCACTACCGACGGTACCCAGGCCGATCAGACCGACTCGAACTGTACGCATACGTGCCCTCCCGAAGATGAACGGCGCCGCCGACCGGCGACACAGTCTGTTCATTGTAGCCGAGGTAACGCGCCGAGTATGAGAGAACCCTCATAACCCTCTCACGTTCTCCTCACAACACGTCCCGATAGTAAGGGAGCAATCCGGTGAGTGGCGCACACCTCTCGAAACGCGTCCCGCCGCAACCGCACACACGGAGGTAACTGTATGAAGAAGCGGTTCATAGTGCCTATAGCTGCAGTTGCGTTCGTTGGCCTTCTGGCGGCGTTCGCAACCACTGCGCAGGCGTACCCCTCGAAGACGACTGCGTGCACCATCTGCCACGACGGCGTGAACGTTCCCGTCACAGCAACGCTGGTGTCAACTGTTGGCACCACGGCAACCTACACGTTCAGCTCTCCCGCCGCTGACACGGTCGCCGTGTTCGACGGCGCAACCAAGAAATTCACGTTCAACGCAACGAGCGGGCAGTTCGCCGTCACAACCGGCAAGACGTACACGATCTACGCGGTCGCCGGCCCCGGTACCGGCGATGGACTCGGCAGCACGACAGTCAGTCCCCCCACCGCCATCCCCGACACGACCGCTCCGGCGACCGTCTCGAACGCAGTCGCGACCTACGTCTCGAGCGCCAGCATCAGGCTGACCGCGACCGACGCGGGTTCCGGTGTGGCAGCCACCTACTACAAGCTCGACGGTGGCGCCCAGGTCTCCGGCACGACGGTCAACGTGACCGCCGTGGGCTCGCACACGATCGAGTTCTGGTCGGTCGACGTGGCCGGCAACATCGAGACCCACAAGACCGCGAGCTTCAGCATCACGGCTCCGGTGCCGGTTCCCACTCCCGGTACGTACACCGTGCGGCTGCGAATCACGCCTAACAACACGCGTGGTCGAGTCGCAACATTGACCAACACGGTCACCGGTGCAAAGTTCACCGCTATCGTGGGCAAGTTCGGAAACGTCGTATTCGCTAAGATTCCCGCAGGCAGCTACAAGCTGACTGTGACGATGAAGACCGGCGTGAAGTTCATCCGAAACGTCACGGTGAGCGCGCCCGACACCGACGACGACGATGATGATGACGATGACTCGCGCGACAGCCGTGCATACCGCTGGTTGCTCGCGCACTAGGAGCGCGTAAGGTTTTGGGGGGCGGGAGCCCCAACACGGTCTTGAACT
>JBBQIR010000024.1:0-27939 GCA_038325105.1 Coriobacteriia bacterium | reverse complement strand
GGTAAGCGCCCAGACATCTGCCGAGGACATCGTCGCCAAGGCGCGCCATGAGGCCGAGGTCGTCCTCAAGGACGCCGAGGTCAAGGCGAAGGAAGTCATCCACAATGCGCTTCAGAACAAGCAGAAGACGCAGTCCGACCTGATGCGCATCAAGTCCGCCGAGGAGGAGTTCCGCGGCCGGTTCAAGACGCTGCTTGAGGGTCACCTGCGCACGCTGTCCGAGATCCCGCTGCCCGAGGACGTTCGCGTCCTCACTGGCGAGACCGGCAGCGGTACGGTAGGAGACGTAGAGGTAACATCTGCGCCGGTGTCTGCCCCGCCCACGTACGCCGCCGCAGTTGAGTCGAAGCTTACGAGCACGCAGATGACCGACGGCGCGCCTGCTCCCGAGCCCGCGCCGAAACAGGAAGACACGCAGCCCATCGAGCCGCCGGCTTCGGGTTTCGTGCAGGGGCTGCAGCTTGGCGAGATGGTTTCTCCGGATTTGCCAGCCGAGCCTGAATTTCTCGACGTACCGGAGTTCAAGATGGACTTCGGGTCGCTCAGCGAGCGCGAAGACGATATCGACATCGAGGAGATCGACTAGCACCTCATGGCAACGTTGCACGTCTACGTCACCCCCAAGTCAGGCCGCGATGAAGTCGCGGGTTGGCGAGGGGGTGAGTTGTCTGTGAAGGTGACCGCACCTCCGGAGGACGGCAAAGCGACCGCGGCCGTGTGCAAGGTGATCGCGAAATCGCTCGGGGTTGCGAAGAGCGCGGTGAGCGTGACACGGGGGGAGACGTCGCGGCACAAGACGCTCGAGATCGACGGGGTTGCCGACGCTGAGATCGACGCGGCGTTCGGGGAGCGACCGGGAGCGCTCTTCTAGGGGCGCCCGCGTTGACCCGTGTTCGTGACGTGCGGTAGTATCGGCGCTACGTCGCCTCGGGTGGCGGCAATACGTGGCTTTGACGAGGACGAGTACGCCGGAACGTCGCCTCACAAGCGAGCGGGGAGAGTGGAAGCCCGCGTGGAGACCTGGCAGAAGATCACCTCGGAGCCTCGGACCGAACGGCGCGAACGCGCCAAGTAGACTCCGACGGGCGCTCCCGTTACAGGGCGACCGAGTGGCGCGCGGGCCGACAACGGCCCCGGCAAGCTGGGTGGTACCGCGGAGTGCAGACGCGCTTCGTCCCAGAACAGGGGCGGGCGTGTTTTCTTTTTTCGGCGACGATGTGTTGAGAGGATCTGAGAACGTGAGCAATGACTACAAGCAGACGATGAACCTGCCGCAGACCGAGTTCCCCATGAGGGCGAACCTCTCGGCACGCGAGCCGGACTGGCTCAAGTACTGGGACGAGACTGACATCTACCGCAAGACGCTCGCGGCCAACGAGGGCGGTCCTACATTCATTTTGCATGACGGTCCTCCGTACGCGAACGGTCATATCCATATGGGCACCGCATTCAACAAGGTGTTCAAGGACCTCGTGGTCAAGTACAAGTCGATGCGCGGGTACTGGGCGCCGTACATTCCGGGCTGGGACTGTCACGGTCAGCCGATCGAGCACCAGGTTGAGAAGAACCTTGGCCCCGAGAAGATGAAGACGACTTCGCAGGCGGATCTTCGCACCATGTGCCGCGACTACGCGCTCGAGTTCGTGAAGATCCAGGCCGACGAGTTCAAGCGCCTCGGTGTTCGCGGCGACTTCGACAATCCGTACCTCACCCTCAACCACAGCTACGAAGCGGGCGACGTTCGAGTGTTCGCTGAGCTCTACCGTCGCGGCATGGTCTACAAGGGGAGCAAGCCGATTCACTGGTGCTACCGCTGCAAGACCGCGCTCGCAGAAGCCGAGATCGAGTACAGCGACGAAGTTTCCCCAAGCATCTATGTGAAGTTCAGGTTTATAGAGACGCCGGAGCCCTGGTCTGCTGAGGGTCTCCCCACGTCCGTGCTCATCTGGACGACGACGCCGTGGACGCTTCCCGCTAACGTCGCCGTCACCCTTGCCGAGAAGGCACCGTACGTGGGCGTGAAGGTCGACGGGGAGATCCTCGTCATGGCTGAGGCGCTCGTCGAGGCTGTGGCAGCCGTCGCAGGCTGGGAGTCCTACGAAGTGCTCCCGCCGAAGGTCGCCGGTGAGTCGCTCTCGGGCCTCCGCTATGCGCTCCCGGTCCACGCCGACGGCACGGGCGTCATCATCACTGGCGACCACGTCGAGCTGACGACCGGTACAGGTGCGGTGCATACCGCGCCCGGGCACGGCGAGGAGGACTACCTTGTCGGCTTGAAGTTCGACTTGCCCATGCCCATGCCGGTCGACGATCACGGCGTGTTCGACGCTGGGGGCGGTCCTTTCGTGGGGATGCACGTCGAGAAGGCGAACCCGGTCATCATCGAGTGGCTGAGAGAGCGGGGCTCGCTCCTCGCCGCCGGCACCACTTCGCACAGTTACCCGCATTGCTGGCGCTGCAAAAAGCCGGTCATTTTCCGCGCCACCGAGCAGTGGTTCATCTCGATGGACGAGACAGGTCTGCGTGACTCGGCACTGAAAGCGATTCAGGGCGTGGAGTGGGTGCCCGGGTGGAGCGTCAACCGCATCAATTCGATGGTCACCGACCGGCCCGACTGGTGCATCTCTCGCCAGCGTGCGTGGGGCGTTCCGATCCCGGTGTTCGAGTGCGCCACCTGCGGCGAGACCGTGGCCAATGACGAGACCTTCGCCGCGGTCGAGCACCTCTTCGCCACGGAGGGAGCCGACGCCTGGTTCACGAAGGCGCCGTCGGAGTACCTGCCGGAAGGCATCGCGTGTGGCCGCTGCGGGTGCACGGAACTGAAGTCCGAGACCGACATTGTCGACGTGTGGTTCGAGTCGGGGTGCTCGCACACGAGCGTGCTCGGTGCGCGCGACGAACTCCGGTATCCCGCAGAGCTTTACCTCGAGGGTTCCGACCAGCATCGTGGCTGGTTCCAGTCGTCGCTCCTGACGGCTGTCGGCGCGTACGACACCGCACCGTTCAAGGCCGTTCTCACGCATGGCTTCATCGTTGACGGTGACGGCCGGAAGATGAGCAAGTCGCTCGGCAACGTCGTTTCCCCGATCGACGTGGTGGCCAAGTACGGCGCCGACATCATCCGGTTGTGGGCCGCGTCTTCTGACTACTCTCAGGACATATCGGTCTCCAATGAGATCCTCGAGCGGACCTCGGAGGCGTATCGCCGCATCCGCAACACGTTCCGGTTCTTGCTGTCGAACCTCGAGGACTACGAGCCGTCCATGGCCGTCGCATGGGACGACATGCCCGAGCTCGACCGCCACGCGCTTGTCACGTTGGCCGACGTTGCCGGTCGCGTCACCAAGTCGTACGACGACTGGAAGTTCCACCAGGTCTACCACACGGTCTACGGCTACTGCGTGACCGAGCTCTCGTCGTTTTACCTCGACGTCATCAAAGATCGCCTCTACGCCGACGCGGCTGATTCGCTTACGCGTCGGAGCGCGCAGACCGTGCTTGCCGAGGTGCTTGTGACCCTCGTGCGTCTCGTCGCCCCGATCCTCTCGTTCACCACCGAGGAGGTCTGGCAGTACCTCCCGGCGCAGCTGCGCGAGGGCGTCGAGAGCGTGCAGCTCGCCGGCTGGCCCGCCCTCGACGTGCCCGCCGAGCAGGCCGAGGGTCTCCGCGCCGCCTACACGGTCGTGCTCGAAGTTCGCGAGTCTGTCACGAAGGCGCTTGAAGACGCCCGCAACGCCGGAACCATCGGTAAGAGCCAGGAGGCGCGCGTTGTGGTGACCGCCCCGGCTACGATCGTGGACGTGCTGAATGCACGCGGCGAAACCGCGATGGCCGAGATGCTCATCGTGTCGGACTTCTCGGCGGTTGTCGGCGAGGAGCTGACTGTCGCTGTGTTGAATGCGGAAGGCGAGAAGTGCCCCCGCTGCTGGAACTTCCGCGAACTCGAAACGGGCGGTGACTTCCCGGGCGTCTGCAGTCGATGTGCCGTCGTGCTCAAGGGTCTGGCGTAACGCAGCACCCGAACCGCTGAGACCTCAGGACGCCGGCACGGGAGCACCCGGGTCGGCGTCCTTCACTTGTGCGTGAGCGGGTCTCGGCAGTTCGGATGTCACGCCCGGTGGTATACTCCCCCTAGAAGTTATGCGCCCCGGAGAAGGGGCGCTTTGCATACACCCGAAGAGGTCGGAGCCAATCATGATTAACGAGACGCTGAAAGCGAAGCTCAGGGCTGCTCTTGAGGCTGAGCGCGCGGCCCTGCTGGTCGAAATCGAGGAGCACGAGCTCGAGGGCCAGGAATCGCTCTCCGACGTGTCGGGCGAGAACAACTATCGTGACCACATGGCGGACCAGGGTTCTGCGACGTTCGCGCGCGAACTGGACATGACGCTCGAGGACAATGCCCGAGAGAACCTTGCCAGAATCGATGCCGCGTTTGCGCGGATGGATGCGGGGACATACGGGATTTGCACACGATGTGGCGACGTAATCCCGCCTGATCGCCTCGAGGCGATGCCCGATGCGGAACTCTGCATCGTATGCAAGGAATGGGAGGAGACCCGCTAGATGACGCGAGGTCGTGGGGTCATCTTCGGGGCAACCCTTCTCGGCGTTCTGATTGCGGATCAGGTGACGAAAGCACTCGTCCACTCGAAACTGGCGGTGGGCGCGAGTGTGCCGTTCATCAACGGGTTCATGGATCTCACTCACGTGCGCAATACCGGTGCGGCTTTTGGGCTGTTCCCGGGGAGGATGCCGATCTTCATCGGCATATCGACACTCGTGCTCGCCGGCATCGTGTGGGTCTGGTGGCGCATGAGGCCCCGCAGCACGTGGGCCGTGCTCGCGCTGGGCCTTGTGGCCGGCGGGGCGATGGGGAACCTCATCGACAGGATTGTGGCCGGACGCGTCACGGACTTCTTCGACGTGGGATGGTGGCCGGTCTTCAATGTGGCGGACATCGCGCTTGATGTCGGTGTGGCGCTCTTGCTGGTGTGGTTGCTGTTCTCGCGTGAGATGAACGAAAAGGCGCAGTTGGCGGCCGCGACGGATGAGGACCAGGCAGAGGCGGAACTATGACCTCGCACCACACACACACCGTGCGCGGGGACGAGGCCGGCACACGTCTCGACAGGTTCCTCGGCGATCTGGACTTCATGGTGAGCCGATCAGCCGCGGAGCGACTCATCGACGCGGGCTACGTGCTCGTGAATGGTCAGGTGCCAAACAAGAATCACACGACGCGCGCGGGTGAACGCATCGACGTGACGATACCACCGCCCGAGGCGAGTGAACTCGAGCCGGAGAACATCCCGCTCGATATCCGCTATGAGGACGAGTACCTCATCGTGCTGTCGAAGCCGGCGGATCTCGTGGTGCATCCCGCGCGCGGCCATTGGTCGGGCACGCTCGTGCACGCGCTTCTCGGCCACAATGTCGACCTTGGAACGCTGCAGGGTGAGGATAGGCCCGGAATCGTGCACCGGCTCGACAAGGACACCTCCGGACTCATGATGGTCGCCAAAGACGACGTCACGCAGGCCGCGCTCTCCGACATGCTCAAACTCCGATCGGTCGAGCGTCGGTACGTAACGCTCGTCCACGGCTATATCGCACCCGACACGGGCCTGGTCGACGCTCCGCTCGGTCGCAATCCGCGCGACCGCATGAAGATGGGCGTTGTGGAGTCAGCCGGCAGCAAGCAGGCGGTCACGACGTTCCGCGTGCTCGATCGCTACATGGCTGGCCGGTACGACGACGGCTACACGCTTGTCGAGTGCAAGCTCTACACCGGCCGGACGCACCAGATCCGCGTGCACATGGCGTATATCAAGCACCAGGTCGTCGGCGATCCGCTCTACGGTCGTAACCATCCGAAGGCGGACCTCGGACTGACGCGTCAGTTCCTGCACGCGTACCGGCTGTCGCTCGTACACCCCGCAACGGGTGTGTCACTCGACTTCCTCGACCCGCTGACCGAGGATCTTGCGTCACGATTGCGCGCGCTCGAACCCGAATCCATGGGCCGCACCGAGGCGGGACTCGAAGTCATGCCGCTGGTCATTCCCGGCAGTCAGTGACCCCGATGGATCCGCAGATGGTTACCTGCGATTCGCCTTAGGGTACTTTCAACTGGGATTTACTGGTGCAAACGGGGGCGCTGGCATGAGACGACTATTTGCCTGGGTTGTCACGCTCGTCTACATGCTCCTTGCCGGCGCGTGGATTGTCGTATCGGATACACTCCTCAGCAAACTTGGCCTGTCGGCCGACCAAATCTCGTCACTCTCGCTGACCAAGGGCATCGGTTTCGTTCTGGTCACGGGCGCGGTTCTCTATTTCGCGTCGAGCTACGCCGGGCGTGAGTTCGCAGCGTTAAGCGAGCGTCTGAGCGCGGTCTTCGAGGTGTCGCCGATTCCGATCGTGACACTCGACCTCGACGGCAATGTGACGATGTGGAACCCGGCCGCAGAGCGTGTTTTCGGCTGGACGGAGAGTGAGGTCCTCGGGAAGCCGAACCCCGTAGTCCCCGATGACTTGCGGGCCGAGAGTGCGAGCGGTCGTGCGAAAATCGCCTCCGGTGAGGTTCCGGGCGGCCTTGAGCTCGATCGCGTGACGAAGGATGGAAGTACGCTTCTTGTCCGGCTGTTCACCGCCGCCATTTACGACGAGCGAGGGGCGGTTGTCGGAGTGATGGGCATCATGGAGGACATCACCCAGCGCCGCGCCGCTCGTCTTGAGCTGGAACAGCACCGTGACCACCTTGAGGAGCTCATCGATCAGCGCACTGTGGAATTGCGCCTCGCGAACGATGCTCTTCAGAATGCGACAGATGCGAAAGATACGTTTCTCGCGAGCATGAGCCATGAGTTGCGTACGCCGCTCAACTCCATCATCGGGTTCTCGGGAATCATGCTTCAGGGACTTGCAGGGCCGCTCAACGAAGAGCAGCAGAAGCAGCTCGGCATGGTGAACTCGGCTGGCCACCATCTTCTTGCGCTCATCAACGACGTGCTGGATCTGGTCAAGATCGAGGCCGGTCAGACCTCCCCCAGTCTCGAGAGCGTGCGCGTAAGCGACGTACTTGATTCAGTGCGAGGCATCATGGCCCCGCTTGCGGCTGAACGCGGCCTGGAACTCACCGCGGCCGGGGGCGAGGACGTAGTCGTCGTTACCGATCGACGGCGGGTCGAACAGATACTGCTCAATCTCGTGTCCAATGCGATCAAGTTCACCCCCGGGGGCGCGATCACGGTCCTGGCATCATCTGACTCTGAAATGGCTCGCGTCGAGGTCACCGATACCGGCGTCGGAATTCCGGACGAAGCACTCGAGAGCATCTTCGACGAGTTCACCCAGATAGAGCGATCGGATCGAGTGCGACCCGAGGGAACCGGTCTTGGACTCGCGATCAGCCGTCGCCTTGCGACGTTGCTCGGCGGGGGAATCTCCGTTCGCTCGCAGGTCGGTTCCGGTTCGGTCTTTGTGTTCGAGGTACCGCTCGATCCCGGGAAGCCGGAACTCCCGGTGTCGGATGAACCCGCGCTTGGCCAGTGCAGCGTCCTCGTAGTCGACGACGATCCGCACACTCGCGGAATCGTCTCCTTCGTGCTGAAGGCTGCCGGGTATCGTGTGCTTGAGGCGTCGGATGGCGAGATGGCGATGTCGATGGTTGCGGGGGAACACCCCGACTGCATAGTGCTCGATCTCGTTATGCCCCGGCTCGACGGGTGGGCCGTGCTGAAGCGCATAGGGGATGACCCATCGACTGCTGCGATTCCCATTCTGTGCATCAGTGTGATCGACGAGGAGCAAAGCGGCATCGAGCAGGGGTTCGCAGGCTACATGGTGAAGCCGATCGATCCTGCGGGGTTGGTAGCGATGCTCGACCGCATCCTGGCTGAAGTGGCATGTACAACTGATTCTGAAACCGAGGTGGGCACGTGAGAGTCCTTGTTGTGGATGACGATCCGTCCGGTCGCTATCTTCTCGAGTCAATCATCCGCTCCGGCGGGCACGAGGTCCTCTCGGCGGTCAACGGGGAAGATGCCCTCGTGGTGGCGCGCAGTTTGCCCCCGGACATTGTCATCACCGACATCCTCATGCCGAAGATGGACGGCTACCAGCTCTGTCGCGTATGGAAGTCGGACGCCGAACTGTGCGCGATTCCACTGGTGTTCTACACGGCGTCGTACACCGACCCCGCCGATGAGCGCTTCGCCGATGGACTTGGCGGAGACGCATTCTGGCGGAAGCCACTCGATCCGACCTCGATTCTCGACCGAATCGAGCACATAGCGAGCAAACCAGAGGGGTGCGCCACAGCGGTCCGTGCGCCTGCGATGACCGACGAGACCGAGATCCTGCAGGAGTACAACGAGCGACTCGTGCACAAACTCGAGGGCAAGGCGAATGACCTTGAGAACGCGAACGTCGAACTCAAGCGGGCGATGGAGATTCTTGCGGAGGAGGTTTCGGTCAAGGCGAACCTCATCGCGCAACTTAACTCCGACGTCATTGAACGCAAGCGGGTTGAAGCGGAACTGCGCAAGGAGCGCGACCACACGGTCCTTCAGGCTGCGGCACTTGAGTCCGCTGCGGACGCAATCGCGATCATCGACGACGGTGGACTCATCACCTGGGCCAACCAGGCATTCGGTACGCTCACTGGCTACCTGCCCGAGGAGTACGTGGGCATGTCCGTGAACAGGCTTACATCGGACGCTGGGCCCGCTGCGGACTACCGTACCGCGCTGTCCTCGGCGCAGACCGACCAAACGTGGCAGGGCGAGACGATCGGTTGCCGGAAGGACGGGTCGCGCTACTACGAGGCGCTGACGGTTGCCCGGGTCCTGGGACGCGACAACGCGGACGGCCGGTACATCATGGTGAAGCGCGACATCAGCGGGAGCCGCCAGCTCGAGCAACTGCGCAGCGGCTTCGTGGCTAACGTCTCTCACGAACTGCGCACTCCGCTCACAAGCATCCTCGGCTTTGCGGACGTGCTCGGTCATCTGAAGCCCGAGGCGCTCCCCGAGAGGGCTCCGCAGGTGGTATCCAAAATTCGTGAAAACGCGGGTCGGATGAAGCAGCTTGTCGAGGAACTGCTCGAGGTCACCACCATGCAGGAGGAGGGAATCCGCATCCTTCGCCGCCAGGTGGATCTGGAGCAGACCGTTCGCACGCATGCCGAACTCGTGCATCGCGATCCCGATCACCCGCTCACGATCGACGTCGAGGGCGAGCTGCCCATGATTCCGTGCGATTCCGATCGTCTGGGCCGCGTGGTAGAGAACCTCGTTGGCAATGCCGTGAAATACTCTCCCGAGGGCGGTCCAATCCGGATCATGCTATCGACAGCCGACGACGAGGTGCTTGTCGCCATCCGCGACGAGGGCATCGGTATAGCGCCGGAGGACGTGCCCCGGCTCTTCGACCGGTTCACGCAGGGGGACATGTCGTCGACCCGTTCCTTCGGCGGAGTCGGGATAGGGCTGTTCGTCGCCGATCAGATAGTGCATGCGCACGGAGGCCGGATCGAAGTCGCGAGCGTCCCCGGCAAGGGGAGCACGTTCACCGTCCACCTGCCGCTTGGCGAGAAGGAGTAGGCCCGCACCTCGCGCATCTCGACCGCTGCCCTCTTGTGACGGGCGGCGTCTCCTGCTATGGTCTCGGAGACCTTTAATCCCGGTCCCGTGAGGCCGGCAAGGAGCAAACGCATACCGCCGCGCCACGTCGGGCGACCACGCTGAAAGCCTTCTTGCCGAGCGCAAGGAGGCGTTTTTCGTCTCGGGACAAAAACGGCAGTGTGGAGGTGGCGGCGATGGCGTATCGCGTGAAGGCCGAGGTGATGGACGCCACGGCGATCGACCGGGCGCTCACCCGGATCGCGCACGAGGTGCTCGAGGCGAACAGGGGCGCCGCGAACCTTGCGCTTGTGGGAATCGTGACGCGCGGGGCGGTTGTGGCCGAGAGGCTCGCCGAGCGCATTCACGACATTGAGGGCGCCGAGCTGCCCGTGGGGACGCTCGACATCTCGTTTTACCGCGATGACCTGGCGACGCGCATGAATCCCGAGGTGCACCGCACCGACATCCCGTTCGATGTCGAAGGGAAGGATGTCGTGCTCGTTGACGACGTGCTCTACACGGGGCGCACCATCCGCGCTGCCATGGACGCGCTCATGGACTACGGTCGCCCGTGCTCGGTGCAGCTTGCCGTGCTCGTGGATCGCGGTCACCGGGAGCTGCCGATCCGCGCGGACTACGTGGGCAAGAATGTTCCGACGTCGCACCGCGAGCGGGTCAAGGCGATGCTTGCCGAGACCGATGGCGAAGAGGGCGTCTTCATTCTCGAAGAAGACGGGGAGGGTGAGGCGTAGATGCTCTCCTGCAAGCACATCATGACGGTTGACGACATGTCGGCCGAGGACATCCAGTTGATTCTCGACACGGCTGATTCATTCACCGAGGTGAACGAACGGCGTATCAAGAAACTCCCGACGTTGCGTGGTCGCACGGTCGTGAACCTCTTCCTTGAGCCGAGCACCAGAACGCGCATGAGCTTTGAGATCGCGGCCAAGCGTCTCTCGGCAGACGGCGTGAACTTCACGGCCTCTTCATCGGCAACGGTGAAGGGTGAGTCGCTCAGAGACACCGCCAAGACGCTCTCCGCGATGGCCTGCGACCTCGTCGTGGTGCGCCACAAGTACGCGGGCGCGCCGCAGATGCTCCAGGAGTGCATGGACGCGCACATCGTCAATGGCGGCGACGGCGTCCACGAGCACCCCACGCAGGCGCTGCTCGACCTGTTCACGATGCGCAGGACGCTCGGTAAGCTTGCGGGGCTGCGCGTGGGTATCGTCGGCGACATCTGCCACTCACGGGTCGCCGGGTCGCTCGTACCGGCGCTGCTCAAGGTGGGCGCGACGCCGGTCATCATCGGCCCGCCAACGCTCATGCCGGCGCGCCCGGACATCCTCGGTGCCGAGGTCATCTACTCGCTCGACGAAGCGCTCCCGACCCTCGACGTCGCGTATATGCTCCGCGTGCAGTTCGAGCGTGCGGACGCGATGCCGATCCCGAGCAATCGCGAGTACGCGAAGCTCTACGGCATGAATGCGACCAGGCTGGCAGCCGGCAAGCCGGAGATGATCGTCATGCACCCGGGACCGATGAACCGCGGTGTGGAGATCTCCTCGGATGTGGCGGATTCTCCGCGCACTGTGGTACTCGACCAGGTGAATGCGGGCGTGGCTGTCCGCATGGCCGTTATGTTCCTTCTCCTGGGAGGTGAGGGCGGTGGCGCTGCTGCTTAAGAACGGCCGGCTGGTCGATCCGGCGGTCGGACTCGACGAGGTCGCCGACATCATCATCCGCGACGGCGTGATCGTGGAGATCGGCAAGGACCTCTCCATCCCCAAGGGAGAGACGCTCGATATCAGCGAGAAGATCGTGCTCCCGGGCCTCGTGGACGTGCACACGCACCTGCGCGAGCCCGGTCGTGAGGACGAAGAGACGGTCGCGAGTGGTACGGCCGCAGCGGCACACGGCGGCTTCACGGCCGTGTGCGCGATGCCGAACACGTCGCCGATCTGCGACACAGGCTCCAAGGTGCGTTTCCTTGTGGAGAGAGCAGCCGAGGAGGGCCGCGTGCGGGTCTATCCGATCGGCGCGATCACCAAGGGGCAGGAGGGCGCCGCGCTCGCCGAGATCGGCGACATGACGGCCGAGGGTGCTGTCGCGTTCTCGGACGATGGCCGCGGCATCCAGTCGAGCGGCGTCACCCGCATTGCGATGGACTACCTGCGCGCGTTTAACAAGCCGCTCATCGCCCACTGCGAGGACGAGTCGCTCGTGAGCCACGGCGTCGTGAACGAGGGCGTCATCTCGACCCGCATGGGGATGCCGGGTTGGCCGTCGGCGGCCGAGGAGATCATGGTCGCCCGCGACCTGAGGCTCGCGGAGCTCACCGGTTGCCGTCTGCACCTCGCGCACCTCTCGACGGCAGGCTCGGTTGCGCTCGTTCGGGATGCAAAAGCCCGCGGCGTGAGCGTCACGTGCGAGGTCACCCCGCACCATCTCTTCCTCGATGAAGATGCGGTCATCAGGTACGATACAAACCTGAAGATGAACCCCCCGCTCAGAACCGCAGAGGACCGGGCGGCGCTTGTCGAGGGGCTCATCGACGGCACGGTGGATTGCATCGCCACCGACCATGCGCCGCACGCCGCCCACGAGAAGGAACTGGAGTTCGAGTTGGCACCTTTCGGCACGACAGGTCTGGAAACGGCCCTCTCGCTGGTGAACACGCATCTTGTGGCCACCGAGAAGCTCACGTGGGCCGATGTCACGCGCCTCATGTGCCACGGCCCTCGCGCCGCGCTCGGATTGCCGGGCGTACGCCTCGAGGCCGGTCAGGTCGCCGATATCACCGTCGTCGATCCCGAGGCTCGCGTGGAGGTCACCCGGGAGTGGTTCGCGAGCAAGTCGCGCAACTCGGCGTTCCTCGGCCATAAGCTGCTCGGAAAGGCGAGCGAGGTGCTTGTTGGCGGCTACTTCGCGCTCAAGAACGGGAAGGTGGTCGCCCGGTGACCACCCGGCAGCCAGCGCTCCTCGTGCTCGAGGACGGCACCGAATTCGAGGGACTCTCGTGTGGCGCCCCGGGCGAAACGGCGGGTGAGGCCGTCTTCAACACGTCGATGGCCGGCTACCAGGAGGTCTTCACCGACCCGAGCTACGCGGGCCAGATCGTCACGATGACGTCGCCGCACATCGGCAACTACGGTGTGAACGGTGCGGACATGGAGTCGCGAGGTGTTTTTGCAGCCGGCTTCGTGGTGCGCGAACTCTCGGCCGTCGCCTCCAACTGGCGCTCCGAGGAGACCATCGGCGCGTTTTTCGAGCGCAACGGCGTGGTCGCCATAGAGGGCGTCGACACGCGGCGACTTACTCGACACATCCGCGAGGCGGGCGCGATGCGCGCGATGCTCTCGACGACGGACCTCGATCCGGCATCGCTTGCCGCGAAGGCGAAGGCGTCACCCGGACTCGTCGGCCGCGACCTCGTGGCCGAAGTTGCCGTGACGGAGCGGTTCACCTGGGGCGGGGAGACGCCGCCGGGGTGCGACATCCCTGTCGACACCGGCGTGCTGCCGGTGCATCCGCGCTTCCGCGTGGTGGCGTTCGACTCCGGCATCAAGTACAACATCTTGCGCCAGCTCTCCGAGGAGGGCTGCGAGCTCATCGTGGTCCCGCCGACGACGGGCGCGCCTGAGGCGCTCGCGCTCGAACCCGACGGCATCTTCTTTGCCAACGGCCCGGGCGACCCGTCGGCTGTGTCGTACCTGTACGAGACGCTGCGGGAACTCCTCGGCACGAAGCCGGTGTTCGGTATCTGCCTGGGGCACCAGATGCTCTCGCTGGCACTTGGGTGTACGACGTACAAGCTCAAGTACGGCCACCGCGGCGGCAACCAGCCGGTCAAGAACCTGCTGACAGGCCGGGTGGAGATCACGAGCCAGAACCACGGCTTCTGCGTGGACTTCGGGAGCATCGGGAAGCTCGATGTGGCGCGTTCCGGCGGGCTCGAACTTGACCCGTCCGACCTTGGCGCCTGGGTGCGCGCCGGTGTGGCCCCGGTGCTCCAATCGGAGCGGTTCGGCGCGGTGCAGCTCACGCACGTCAACCTCAACGACATGACCGTAGAGGGCGTTCGCGCCATTGACCAAAACGCCTTCTCGGTCCAGTACCACCCGGAGGCCGCACCAGGGCCTCACGACGCGCGCTATCTCTTTGGTGCGTTCATGCGACTCATGGAAGGCGAAAGCGACGTATTTGCCGGTCCGGAAAAGGAGTAGCAATGCTGCGTACAGTCATGCTGCCGACCGACTTCTCTGCGGAGTGCGAGAGCATTCTTGACCTCGCGAGAGGGCTTCCCGCGATGGGAGTGAAGGTGGTCGTGCTCTTGCACGTGGTCGAGGCGTCAGGCCTGGAGGGCCCGGTCATCGCCACGAAGGTCGATGAGGTGCGCGACCGCCTGCGCGAACTTGTTCCCGTTCTCCAGGGCGTCGGATTGACCGTTGAGGTGCGTGTCCCCACGGGCGACCCGTTCGAGACGATCGTCGGGCTAGCGAGCGAAATGAACGTCGACGCGATCGTGTGCGGCTCGCACGCGAAGGGCCTCATGACGCAGCTCGTGGCAGGTTCGGTGTCCGAGCGGCTTTTGCGCGACGCGCCGGTGCCGATGCTCCTCGCGCGGTTCGACCTGCTCAAGAACCAGGCCGACCCGTCAAACCTCCTCAGGCGCTTCGGCGAGAAGGTGCTCATGCCCACCGACTTCTCGACGTCGGCATCGCACGCGTTCACCGCCGCGATGGAGCTGCCGAAGGGCCTCATCAAGACGCTCTACCTCATGCACGTGGTCGATCCCGGTCTCACTGGCGAGAAGCTGCGCAAGGCCGAGGAGGGCGCCGAGTTCCACCTGCGCAATCTCCAGGCGATGGCGCAGCAGCATGGGATCGCCGCTAGCGTCATCGTCCGCAAAGGCGAGCCTCAGCGCACGATCCTCGAAGAGCTCGACGATCGCCGGGCGACCGGTGTCATCACCGGTACCCGCGGCAGGAACGCTGTCCAAGAGGCGCTCATGGGGAGCGTCTCGATGACGCTGCTCAAGCAGGCGTCGTGCCCCGTCATGATCGTGCCGTAAGGAGCGCAATGCCGCGCAGAGACGACATCAAGAAGATCCTGCTCATCGGGAGCGGGCCTATCGTGATCGGGCAGGCGTGCGAGTTCGACTACTCGGGTGCACAGGCGTGCAAGGTGCTGCGCGAGGACGGCTACGAAGTCATCCTCGTCAACAGTAACCCCGCCACGATCATGACCGACCCCGAATTTGCGCACCGAACGTACGTGGAGCCGGTCACACCCACATTCGTGGAGAAGGTCATCGCGAAGGAGCGTCCCGACGCTCTGCTGCCGACTCTCGGCGGCCAGACGGGTCTCAACTGCGCGGTCGCGCTCGCCGAGTCGGGCGTGCTCGAGCGCTACGGCGTCGAACTCATCGGCGCAAAACTCGACGTCATCAAGAAGGGTGAGGACCGCAAGCTCTTCGCCGAGGCGATGGCAAGGATCGGGCTCGACACGCCCAATGGCGGCTACGCGTACTCCGTGCAAGACGCCGAGGAGATCCTTGCGACCGTCGGGTTTCCGACCATCATCCGCCCCAGCTTCACGATGGGCGGCGCCGGCGGCGGCATCGCGTACAACATCGACGAACTGCGCGATATCGTCATCCACGGCCTCGCGCTCTCACCGATCGGCGAGCTGCTCATCGAGCAGAGCGTCATCGGCTGGAAAGAGTACGAGATGGAGGTCATGCGCGACCGCAACGATAATTGCGTGATCGTGTGCTCGATCGAGAACTTCGACGCGATGGGCGTGCATACGGGGGACAGTATCACCGTCGCACCGGCGCAGACGCTCACCGACCGCGAGTACCAGACCATGCGCGACGCCTCGATCGCGATCATGCGCGAGATCGGCGTGGAGACCGGCGGCAGCAACGTCCAGTTCGCGGTGAACCCGGCCGACGGACGCCTCGTGGTCATCGAAATGAACCCGCGCGTGTCGCGCTCCTCGGCGCTCGCGAGTAAGGCGACCGGCTTCCCGATCGCGAAGATTGCAGCCAAGCTCGCCGTCGGCTACACGCTCGACGAGATCCCGAACGACATCACGCGCATGACGCCGGCGTGCTTCGAGCCGAGCATCGACTACACGGTCGTGAAGGTGCCCCGGTGGGCGTTCGAGAAGTTCAAGGGTACCGATGAGACGCTTACCACGCGTATGAAGTCGGTCGGCGAGGCGATGGCGATCGGGCGTACGTTCACCGAGGCGCTTGGCAAGGCGTTCCGCTCGCTTGAGACCGGGCGTGCGGGACTTGGGGCCGACGGCAAGGACGTGTTCGACGAGGACCACTTCGACCGCATGCTTGCGGTCCCGAACGAGCAGCGGCCCTACTACATCGCCGAGGCGCTCAGGCGTGGCCGCGACGTGGCTGACATCGTCGCGCTCACAAAGATCGACCCGTGGTTCATCGACCAGATTCGACTGATAGTCGAGGTAGAGCAAAGCATCAAGGGGCGTCCCCTGGAGTCGCTCACCGCTGATGACCTGCGGAAAGCCAAGCGCTTCGGACTCTCAGACCCCCAGATCGCGTACCTTACAGCATCGGATGAGGGTTCAGTGCGCGCGAGAAGGCTCGACCTCGGGGTGAGACCTACGTTCAAGTCGGTTGATACCTGCGCGGCCGAGTTCGCAGCCTCCACGCCCTACTACTACAAGACGTACGAGGACGAAGACGAGGTCGCTCCGTCGGACCGCGAGAAGATCATGATCCTCGGTGCCGGCCCGAATCGTATCGGCCAGGGCATCGAGTTCGACTACTGCTGCGTGCATGCGGCGTATGCCCTCTCGGAGATGGGCTTCGAGACGATCATGGTGAACTGCAACCCGGAGACGGTCTCCACCGACTACGACACATCGGACCGCCTCTACTTCGAGCCGCTCACCTTCGAGGACGTCATGGACATCGTGGCTGCCGAGAACCCCGCAGGCGTGCTCGTGACCTTCGGCGGCCAGACGCCGCTCAAGCTCGCGCGCGCGCTTGAGGCTGCCGGCGTGCCGATCCTGGGCACGAAACCTGAGGCGATCGACCTGGCCGAGGACCGCAGGCGCTTCTCGGAAGTGCTCGACAGTCTCAGGATTGCGTATCCCGCCGCGGGTACCGCGAACACGCTCGATGAGGCCGTCGAGGTTGCGCGTCGCATCGGGTTCCCGCTGCTCGTGCGCCCCAGCTACGTGCTTGGCGGTCGCGGCATGGTCATCGCATATTCCGAGGAGTACCTGCTTCGCTACGTCGAGCAGGCGACGCTCGTGAGCCCGGATCACCCCGTGCTGCTCGACCGCTTCCTGGAAGGCGCTATCGAGGTCGACGTCGACGCGGTCTGCGACGGCGAGCGCGTCTACATCGGTGGCGTCATGGAGCACATCGAGGAGGCCGGCATCCACTCTGGCGACTCGGCATGCTGCATACCGCCATTCTCGCTGGGCGAAGAGACGATTCTGGAGATTCGCGAGCACGCGAAGAACCTCGCGCTCGCACTTGGCGTCGTCGGTCTCATGAACGTTCAGTTCGCGGTGAAAGACGAGCGCGTCTACGTGCTCGAGGTCAATCCGCGTGCCAGCCGCACCGTGCCGTTCGTGAGCAAAGCGACGGGTATTCCACTCGCAAAGGTCGCGGCGCGCGTGATGGCGGGGGAGAAGCTCTCGGAGATGACGTTGCCCTCCGAGGATCGCGAGCTTGGGCACTACTGCGTCAAGGAAGCCGTCATGCCCTTCGGCCGCTTCCCGGGTACGGACTCGATTCTCGGCCCGGAGATGAAGTCGACCGGCGAGGTCATGGGCGTCGCGCCGGACTTCCCCTCGGCGTATGCCAAGTCCCAGCTTGCGATCGACTACTCGCTGCCCGATGGCGGCACGGCATTCATCTCGGTGTGTGACCGGGACAAACGCGCTGTCGTGTCGGTTGCGCGCCACCTGCACCAACTCGGGTTCCGTATTCTTTCGACGCGGGGCACCGCACGATCCTTCCGCGCGGCCGGGATTCCAGTCGACGAGGTGCAGAAGGTGCACGAGGGCCGGCCGAACATCGTCGACGCGCTCAAGAACGGCGAGGTCCAACTCGTCATCAACACGCCGTTCGGTCGCGAGACCCGCTCCGACGGCTACCACATCCGCACGGCGGCCGTGCAGCACGGCGTGAGCAACATCACGACGCTGGCGGCCGCACAGGCGAGCGTGCAGGCGATCGAGGCCATGATGCAGGGCCGTCTCGAAGTCATCGCGCTCCAGGATATGAACGGCGACCTGCTGTGACTCTTGACGCAGCCACCGAGCGCATGCTCCTCGAGCACGTGAGCGTGATCGCGAACGAGCGCGTGGCCGAAGGCGTCGGACTCCTCGTGCTCGAGTCGCCGCGCGTCGCACACGCCGTTGCCCCGGGACAGTTCGTGCACCTGCGAATCGAACGCGACGCGTCGTTCATCTTGCGTCGCCCGTTCTCGATCCATCGCGCCGAGGGGAACCGGCTCCACATCCTCTACCAGGTGCTCGGTGACGGCACGCGCGCGCTTGCGCGCAAGGAGCGTGGTGCCGAGATGGACCTTATCGGTCCGCTCGGCCATGGCTGGGAGATGCCCGACGGGATCGCACACACGCTACTCGTTGCCGGCGGTCTCGGTGCGGCTCCACTTGGCATGCTTGCCGAGGCACTCGCAGAGCGCGGCGTGGCGGTCACGGTCGCCCAGGGTGCACCGACGGTGGAGCGGCTCGTCGCTCGCGAGCTCTTCGAGGCGACCGCGCGGCGCGTGTTGGTGGCCACCGACGACGGTTCGGCGGGGGAGCGGGGCTTCGTCACGCAACTCGTTGACGGGCTCCTCGCGAGCGATCGACCGGATGTCGTCTACGCGTGCGGGCCGGAGGTCATGACGCGGATCGTCGCCGACCAGGCGCGAGCCGCAGGCGTGCCGTGCCAGGTCTCGCTCGAGCGCCTCATGGCGTGTGGGGTGGGAGCGTGTCTGTCGTGCGTGGTCGCGACAACCTCGGGCCAGAAACGCGCGTGCGTAGACGGCCCGGTGTTCAGTGCCGAGGACGTGCTTTGGGACATTTCTGAGATACCACCGAAGCACTAGAGGAGCATCAGGGTGACCATCGAGGGTTCGAACATAAGTGTCAACATGAGGGTGAGACTCGGGACTCTCGAGTTGCGAAACCCGCTGCTGACAGCATCCGGGACGTTCGCATCCGGACAGGAGTATTCGGCCTTCGTCGATCTGGACCGTATTGGCGCGGTCGTCACGAAAGGCGTCTCGCTCAACCCGTGGCCGGGCAACGCGAGCCCCCGCATCGCCGAGACGGCGAGCGGCATGCTCAACTCGATCGGCTTGCAGAACCCCGGCGTCGAAGCGTTCTGCGCGAAGGACCTGCCGTGGCTCGCGCAGCATGACGTGCCCGTTATCGTGAATGTGTCGGGGCACAGCATGGCGGAGTATGTGGCGGTTGCGGAGCGGCTCGAATCCGAGCCGGGCGTGGATGCGCTCGAGATCAACATCTCCTGCCCGAACGTTGACGAGGGCGGCATGGCGTTCGGCACGACCTGCACGGCAGCCGCGGACGTCACCCGGGCGGTTCGTGCGGTCACGGCGAAGCCGCTCATCATCAAGCTGAGCCCGAACGTCACCGATATCGCCGAGATCGCGCGGTCGGTCGAAGCCGAAGGGGCGGATGCGGTCAGCCTCATCAACACACTCCTTGGCATGGCGATCGACACGGACACGTGGCGCCCGAAGTTGGCGCGAGGCGTGGGCGGCTTGTCAGGACCCGCGATCAAGCCGGTCGCCGTGCGCATGGTCTGGCAGGTGGCGAATGCGGTCGGCATCCCCGTGGTGGGGATGGGCGGTATCATGAGCACTGAGGATGCGGTGGAATTCATGCTCGCCGGCGCGACGTGCGTCGCGGTCGGAACCGCGAACTTCGTCGACCCCACCGCAACCGTCAGGATTGTTGAGGGGCTCGAAGAGTACTGTCGCCGACACAGCATTTCGGCTGTGAGCGATCTCGTCGGCGCCGTGAAGTTCTAGGGGGGAAGGAGCCGATCATGAGCGACCAGCAAACACGACCCCCCGAACCACTAATCAACGCGTCTCCACCGGCACCGCTGCCGCTCGTGTCGGACAAGCCCGTTCACGGCAAGCGGAGGGCGTGGCCGTGGATCGTTGGAGGGCTGGTCCTCCTGGTGCTGCTCGGCGGATGCATCGCGGCCATGTGGTTGCTGGGTGACGCTTCGGGAGTGTTCGACAGCTACACTGAGGTCGACTCGAGCGCCTTTGACGGAGTGAGCGGTTCCGTGGGACTCAACAGAGTCGCGTGGGCTGGTAATGGAGAGTACGCGGTCATCCAGTATCACCGCGACTACACGTACCCCTCTGTCGCTGTTTGGGACCGCACCAGCGGCATCACGCGTACTCTCGACGGCTACAAAGTGCTCTTCGTGGAGCCGAACTCAGCGGTTGTATGGCTGACACCGGTCTCCGATGAGGAGGCCGACATGGGAACGTCCCTGGACGGGTTCGGCGACGCGATCGACCAGAAGCCCGAGCGCTTGCTCGCCTGGCGACTGGACGACCTCTCCAAGCCGACCGACAACACGCCGGCCAAGTGGCATGCGTGGCCCGGTTCAGGGGACGCGGTCGCCTACCTTGAGATCAACCCGCTCAAGGGCGCGGGGGCTGCCGTGGTGCTGTTCAACAACAAGGCGTCTCATGGTGAGGGCGTCAAAGCGGAGCTGCCGCAGACCACGGGCACGTTCGTTCCGATCGGCTGGTCGCCCTCGGGGGAGTACTTCGCGATCGAAGAGCTGCTTGATGAGGCTGTCGTCTCGGCCGCGCTCGACGCAGGAAAACCCGTTCCGCCCCGGTACTTGATCGTGATCGATGCCGCGACCGGCAAGGTCTCCGCAACGGCGACTCTGCCCCGGCTCACGGACACAGCACCGCTCGCCCTGTGGGAGGGTGCCGCCGATCGGCTGTTCTGGATCGACACCGAGAACGCTCCGGTGGACTACGTCGGCATCCGATCTATGACAGCGACCGGCTCCTCCGGCGATGCTTTTGCGGAGTTCGGTTGGCATCTCCCCGGCGCGTTCCCGGAGGCCGGGTTTGCGTCTCCTCTGGGATCGGATTCGGACGGGCCGCTCTTCGCTGTCGACGGTGACATCTGGCGCATCGGTCTTGGCGGCTGTGAGCACCTGGGCAGGTTCGGCCCACGGACCGGTCAGTGGAATCCAAAGGAGGGGCTTCTCGGCGTCACCGTTGAGTATGCGGAGTACCCGTCCGGCAGCGACGCGTGGCCGCAGGCGCAGATCACCGACATCCACGGCGGCGCCCGCAGAAGAATCTGGAACGGCCCCATTACCAACCGCGGCGACTAGCAGCTCCGAACGACCGAGAGGAACCACTGTGCGCGGACGCATCATCGTAGCCCTGGACCTACCCGACGCAGCAACCGCACTCGACATGGCCCGCACCCTCAAGGGGCGCGTGAGCTGGGTGAAGGTCGGGATGACGCTCTTCTATGCCGAGGGGCCGCAGATCGTGCGCGACCTGCGCGCGCTTGGCTTCAAGGTGTTCGTCGACCTCAAACTGAACGACATCCCGCACCAGGTTCGCGGCGCGTGCCGCATCCTCGTGCGCAACGGCGCCGACATGATCACCGTGCACGCTTCCGGCGGGCGCGCAATGCTTGAGGCCGCCGCCGAGGAGGTCGCGGCTGCTGCGGCCAAGTTCCGGGTCCCCAAGCCGGCGCTCGTGGCGGTCACCGTGCTCACGAGTCTCGACGACGACGCGCTCGCCGAGCTCGGCTGTGTGCGGACAGCCGCCGAGCAGGTCGCTGCGCTTGCAGCGATAGCGCGCGACGCGGGTTGCGACGGCGTCGTGTGCTCGCCGGAGGAGGCGGCTGCGATGCGGGCGCTCCTCGGTGAAGAAGCGTACGTGGTGACGCCGGGAGTTCGTCCCGCGTGGGCGGATGCCGCCGATCAGGCGCGCGTTGCGACGCCTGCCGAGGCGATTGAAGCGGGCGCGTCTCACCTCGTGATCGGCAGGCCCATCACGAGTGCCGCGAATCCCGTCGACGCCGTCCGCCGAATCGTAGAGGGAGAGTAGCCGATGACAGCCATGACCGAGCCCGAGGTACTGCAGGCGCTTAAGGATGCCGATGCCGTGCTGTCCGGTCACTTTCAGCTCACGAGCGGCCGACACTCTGACACCTACGTGCAGTGCGCGCGCATCCTCGAGGATCCGGCGCTCACGACGCGCCTTGCAGCTGCGATGGTTGAACGACTCGGTGAACGGCAGTTCGACCTTGTCGCTGCTCCGGCAGTGGGCGGTATCATCATCGGATTCGCCGTCGCGCAGGCACTCGGCGTCAAGTTCATCTTCACTGAGCGGCAGGGTGGAGCCATGGTGCTCCGCCGGGGGTTCGAGATACCGGGTGGTGCGCGTGTTCTCATCGTAGAAGACGTGGTCACGACCGGTGGGTCGGTCGCCGAGGTCATCGACTTGGTGCGCGCCGCGGGCGGCGAACCGGCGGTCGTCACGTCAATCATCGACCGGGGAGGACCCAAAGCCTTCGACCTGGAACTCGTTCCTCTGCTTCGACTTGAGGTTGAGTCTTGGGAGCCGGAAACGTGCGGCTTGTGTGCCTCGGAAGTGCCGATGTACTCGCCCGGAAGTCGGCGACTTTCCTCCTGAGGGTTGGCATCATGGCAGGTCAAGGGTAGTATCTCCTTGCTGGCACTCGTCAATTCGACGTGCGCGGCGACTCGCAAGAGGGACGTGCACGAACCGGGAGCGGAGAACGAGGAGGAATCATGGCACTGCCGAATCTGTCCGAGGCTGACCGTAAGGCTGCTCTGAAGAAGGCCGCTGAAGCTCGTCAGAAGCGCGCCGCACTGCGGCAGGAGATCAAGGCCGGCACGATAACCTTTGCCGCCGTCATGAAGAAGTCCGACGATCCCATCGTCGCTCGCATGAAGGTTTCCACACTGCTTGAGAGCCTTCCGGGCTTTGGCAAGGCCAAGGCCGCCAAAGTCATGGACGAACTTGAGATCTCTGAGAGCCGTCGCGTGCAGGGCCTTGGTGCCCGCCAGCGCGAGATGCTCATGAAGCGTCTCGGCTAGGCGCGTTGCCGAACCGGATGCGCACAGGCAATCTGATCATCATCTCCGGGCCTTCTGGCGCGGGCAAAGGGACTCTGGTCGACCGGCTGGTTACCAGGGTTCCTGATGTTTGGGTGTCCGTCTCGGCAACCACTCGGCTCCCACGTCCGGGTGAGGTCGACGGCAAAGACTACGTGTTTCTCTCGGAAGAGGACTTCAGGCGTCGTGTGGCTGCGGGGCAGTTCCTTGAATGGGCGACTGTGCACGGGAACCGCTACGGAACGCTTCGCTCCACCGTGGAGGCGAAGATCGCCGAGGGCCGCCAGGTCATTTTGGAGATCGACCCGCAGGGTGCCGCGCAGGTCAAGGCGCTCATGCCTGAAGCGGTCCTCGTGTTCATCCTCGCTCCGTCGATGGCCGAGTTGGAACGCCGGATCCGGCACCGCGGAGCGGAGACCGATGAGCAGGTCGCGGTGCGTCTGGCGACCGCCGTCCGCGAGCTCGAACTTGTGGATACCTACGATTTTGTGGTAGAAAACAAAGACGTGTCCCGCGCCACCGAGGCGCTTGTGGGCATTCTCGAATCCCTCAGCGGTAAGGAATCCTGATGGTCATCAAGCCCGATATCGACCTGCTGCTCTCCAAGGTCGACTCCAAGTACACGCTCTGCATCGTCTCGGCCCGTCGCGCCCGCCAGATCAACGGCATGGTGCACGGCGTCCGCGACCAGGCGCTGCTCACCATGCAGGCCTCGCAGATCGCCTCGATCACGAGTACCAAGCCGCTCACCCTCGCGATGGAAGAAATCGCGAGCGGCGACATCGGCTACGAGCGCACCGCCGAATCGTACAAGTAGCACGACCTCAGGGTCGTGCATGAGGGTGCCCCGTCGCCGAGGCCGGCAGCGGGGCACACGCATTTCCGGGGGTCATCCATGTTCGAGCGCGCGGTACTCGTCCACTACCACGAGATTGCCCTCAAGGGGCACAACCGCGGTCGCTTCGAGCGTCAGCTGCGCGACAACATCGCGGCCTCGGTAGGCGACCTCGCACCGCGCGGCGTGGAGAAGGTCGCAAGCCGCCTGCTCGTGCCGGTCTCAGAGGCCGCTGCCGAGGAAGTCCTGCTGCGGGTTTCGCGCACGCCGGGCGTCGCTTCAGCGTCGCTCGCGTTCGTCACGTCGCGCGACCCGACGGAGATGGAGCAGGCCGCGGTATTTGCGGTCCGCGAAGCCGGTCCGAACGCCCGCACGTTCGCGATCGCCGCGCGTCGCTCGGCGACCGACCACACCGAGCCGAGCCTTGAGATGAACCGCCGCATCGGCGCGGTCGTGCAGGCCGAGACCGGTCTCGGCGTGAACCTCGATGATCCCGACGTGAAGTGTCACGTGGAAGTCGTGCAGGGTGAGGTCTACGTGTACGCGCGGCGCCTCGCGGGTCCGGGCGGTCTTCCAGTCGGCACCTCGGGCACGGTCGTGGCGCTGCTGTCGGCGGGCATCGACTCGCCGGTTGCCGCGTGGCGCATCATCCGACGCGGTGCAGTCACGGTGGCGGTGCACTTCTCGGGGAGACCGCAGACCGACAGCGTCTCGGAGACCGTCACCGCCGAGATCGCGGGCGTACTCGCGCAGTGGGGCGGGCTCGCCCGGCTCTACGTGGTGCCCTTCGGCGACCTGCAGCGCGAGATCTCGCTCGCCGCGCCGCCCGACATCCGCATCCTGCTCTACCGGCGCCTCATGATCCGTGTGGCCGAGGCGATCGCTGCCGAGGAACGCGCGATGGGCCTCGTGACGGGGGAGAGCCTGGGGCAGGTTGCGTCGCAGACGCTCGACAACATCGCCGCCGTCGATGCCGCCGCAACGCTGCCGGTGCTGCGCCCGCTCATCGGCCACGACAAGGTCGAGATCATCACCGAGGCCCGCGCCATCGGCACCTACGACCTTTCGATCCAGCCGCACTCCGACTGCTGCACGCTCTTCATGCCGAGAACCCCCGAGACGCACGCGACGGTGGCACAGGTTGAGAAGGGGGAGGCCGACCTCGACATCCCGCGCATGGTCGCCGACGCCATGGCGTCGCTCACGTGGACCGACTTCCCGTGTGTCGCGTATCGCGCTCCGAAGCGGTGGGCGATACGTCACTCTTCGGATGGCATCACTGCCGCGCTCGATGTCGTTTGCGCGGAGAACCCTGCGGACGACGGCTTCGTCAAAGCGGCCGCACGTCTTACGCTTGAGCAGTCCGAGCGGTGATATCGCTTCAGGCTTGGTAAGACTCTTCCAAAAGCCTTTACGCTCGCTTCCTATTTGTGTCAGGCTGCGTTGCAATGTGTTGGCGCGGTGCCGCCGGGGGGCGGCCGAGAGGGGACGGAAATGGCTCACCGGGGGGGGGCGCAGGCAGCGGATAGTTGCCACGGCACTATCGTTCGTACTACTCACAAGCGTCGTGCAGATCGCCCCAGCAGCAGCCGCCGTACCGGAACCGGCTCCCGTCAGGCGTGAGGTCCTCGAGAAGCGGACCGAGAACTCGAAGATCTACGACAACGGCGATGGCACGTATTCCTACGAGGAGTACCTCCAGCCCGTCCACTACAAACCCACGCAGGACGCACCCTGGCAGGAGATCGACTCCTCCCTCGTTGACACGCAATCTGCCGATGGACCCGGCGTCACCAACCGCGCCAACAAGTTCAGCCTGTTCCTACCTGCAGATTCCGGGAATGCCCCGGTCGTCATCAGGGCGCCCGGGGGTACGATTCGCATGAAGGCGAAGGGTCGACCGCTTGAGACCCCGGTCGCGAACGTGGTGGAGGCGACAGCCTCGCCGGTCGCGATGGACCGAACGAGCCGGCGCTTCGACGGGGCTGTCGACGGCGGCGACCTCCTCTACCAGTCGACCGCGATGGGCCTGAAAGAGACCATTGTTCTCGAGCGCCGCACTGGTAAAAGCACGTTCAGCTTCGACGTAGACTGTCCTGGGCTCACTCCCCGTATCGAGGAGGACGGGCACATCTCCTTCGTGTCGATCTCAACGGGAGCAGGGGTCTTCACCATGCCCGCGCCGTTCATGGAAGACTCGTCGACCGAGGCGAGCGGGGCAGCGCTCTCCGAAGACGTGCACTACGAGCTGAAGCCTCGCGGCGTCGGCTGGCGCCTCGATGTCGTTGCGAATCGCGAATGGCTCACCGACCCGGCGCGGGTCTACCCGGTCAAGATCGACCCCACGACGTACGCGGACTCCAACTTCCCCACCCTCTACGGCGACACCTATGTGAGCGATGCCGCCCCCACCACGAACTACGGCTACTCCACGCGCCTTCGCGTGGGGCGCCTCGATGCCACGACCGGCAACTGCTACACGTACGTCAAACCCTACATGCAGTCCTTCATCGACGATGCCAAGGAGTTCGGCTGGTTCGTCTCGGACGCTGACCTCAAGATCTACTGCTACGACCGCTACAGCGCCTCGGGCACGGTCTATATCGACGAAGTGGACGCGGCGTGGTCCGAGTCGACGATGACCTGGAACAACAAGCCGTCGGCGACCTACATGGAGGGTTACCACAAGACCGTCTCCGAGAACACCTGGGCGGATTTCCAGGTGCAGGGCCAGATTCAGAGGATCATCGATGGCACCCACGGCAACTACGGGTTCCGCCTGCGCGCCTATGCCGGCAGCTCCGGCTACGCCCAGTTCTACCCGTTCGACGCACTGAATGCGAACGCCCCGTACTTCGTCATCCGCTTCACCACGCGCCCGAAGATCACCGTCACTTCCCCGAAGAGCGGGATCGATATCGCCGGCGACTTCAAGGCGACATGGGCGTATGCCGACGAGGGCGGGCTCGGCGGCAAGCCGCAGTGCGGTGCCGCCTACGAGATCTGGAGCAAGCCCGCCGACGAAGACGGTGCCGTGAGGCTCTCGAGCGGGTCGATCGAGACCTCGGCGACGTCCATGAATGTGACGCATCCTGAGACCGACTGGATTCCCAGCCATCGCTATTTCTACCGCGCCCGGGTGAAGGCACTGACCGACACCACGCACATCGCCTGGAGCGACTGGTCGGACTGGGAGGTCTTCACCTACCGCAAGGCGCTCGACACTTCCGACGGCAAGGGAATCGAGGGTTACCGAGCCTCCGAATCCATCGGCGGCGGTGCATCGGTCGATCTTGCCACGGGCAGGTTGCACATCTCGCGCACGGACTTCTCCGGGCCCGGTCTCGCCGGTCCGCTCGGCGTCTCGGCGACCTACGACGCGAGCGCCACGGCCGGAACCGAGGACCTTGGCGGGGGGTGGCACCTGAACGTGCCGAAACTCGCGTTCGACGACCAGAAGGCGCCGAACCCGGGTTTCGAGAGTTACAACCCGACGACGTTCGACCCCGACGGCTGGTATGCATCGGATACGGCCAACACCACCACGTCGGGCTACTTCCACACGGGCGCACACTCCGGAAAGCTCGCGTGGATCTCGACGACGACGTGGGGCAACATATACTTCGCCTCCACAGCAGATACCAACACCGCGAACGCCCTTGCGGTCCTTCCCGGTCAGAGAATCAAGGCGTCGGGTTGGGTCAAGACGCTCGGCCTCTCCGTGGATACGACGCAGGCGGAGCGCGGTGCGATTCTCAAACTCAAGTTCTACGACGAATCGGGCGGGGCCCAGAGCTGGGTCATCTCAACGCCCTTCACAGTTCAGAACACGACCGAGTGGACACCCATCTCCGTCGAGACGACCGTGCCGGCCGGTTGCTATCGAGCCCGCGTCACCGCTGAACTGCGCAACGCCCGGGGCACCATCTACTTCGACGACCTCAAGTTCTCCGACGAGACCCTCCGGTTCACCGATGCCGACGGCACCACCCGCACATACGCTCCCGCGGGCGACGGCAGCTACGGACGCGACCCGCTCGCCGGTGGGGTCGGCTTCGAGCGGGCAAACATCGCGCGCGGAGTCGACGTCACCCGCACCCCGGGCGCAGCAGGTCTCGACACCAACGCCTCCACCGACGGCGACACGACCGATTCGAGCTACGACTCGGTCGACTGGGCGGCGAGCGGGACGAACTGGCTCAAGTACGACCTCAAGCGGCCACGCGTCGTCTCCGAGATCGGGATGCGCCTGCTCGACACGATGATCCCTGATCGGAGCTACACGTACCGCATCGAGA
>JBBQIR010000023.1:0-28326 GCA_038325105.1 Coriobacteriia bacterium | reverse complement strand
ATTCGATAAAGCCGTCCAGTGCCTCCTTGAGTGGCGAGAACCACATGCCGTTGTAAACGAGCTCGGACCACTTCTGCTCGATCTGCAGCTTGTAGTGGAGCAGGTCGCGCTCCAGGCATAGGTCCTCGAGGGCTTTGTGTGCGGTGATGAGCGTGAGTGCTCCCGGCACTTCGTAAATCTCGCGGGACTTCACACCGATGAGCCGATTCTCGATCATGTCGATGCGACCGAACCCGTGCTTTCCGGCAAGCGCGTTCATCTCATTGATGATCTCGTGGAAGCTCATAACGGTGCCGTTCAGGGCGACCGGCAAGCCCTGTGAGAACGAGATCTCGGCGTACTCGGGCTCGTCACAGTGGTTCACGCCCGAGTCGGCCGTGAGCGTGTAGATGTCCGCTGGAGGCTCGACCCAGGGATCCTCAAGGATTCCGCACTCGATTGCGCGACCCCAGAGGTTGTCGTCGATCGAATACGGGCTCTTCTTCGTCGTCGGGACCGGGATGCCGCGCTCGGTGGCGTAGTCCATCTCCTGCTCGCGGGTCTTGAGGTCCCACTCGCGGACGGGTGCCATGACCTCCAGATCCGGGTCGAGTGCGGCGATGCCCACCTCGAAACGAACCTGGTCATTGCCCTTGCCTGTGCAACCGTGCGCGATATACCGCGCCTGGTGCTTGTGCGCCGCCTCGACAAGGTGCTTGACGATGATCGGGCGCGACATGGCACTCACGAGCGGGTACTTGTTCTCATAGAGCGCGTTGGTCTTGAGCGCCTTTGCGATGAATTCCTCGACATACTCCTCTCGGACATCTTCCACGATCGACTCGATCGCACCGATGCCGAGCGCCTTCTGGCGAACGACCTCAAGATCCTGGCGCTCCTGTCCCACGTCAACCGCAAGTGCGATAACGTCGACGTTCTTCTCATCCATCAGCCAGCGGATGGCGACCGACGTGTCCAGACCGCCGGAGTACGCCAGTACGACTTTTTCTTTCGTCACGAATACGCCTCTCTGCTCGGGACGCGATCAGTCGCGACCGCGGAACTTGTTGATGCTCTCCAGCACGGACTCGGCGTCCGGGTCGGTTCTGCAGATGATGAGGATGGTGTCGTCCCCGGCGATAGAGCCGAGCACCTCGTCCAGCTCCGCACCATCGAGCGCCGCGCCGACACCAGCGCCGGCACCGGTACTGCACTTCACGAGCACGAGGTTGTTCGCACGAACGACGCTCGTGACGAGCTCCGAGATCATGCGCTGCAGGTGTAGGTCCTCGGCGAGAACGTACACCCCTTCCGGCAGCTTACGGAGCCCCATATCCGCGATATCGCGCGACACGGTGGCCTGCGTGCAATCGAAGCCGTGCTGTCCGAGGCGGTCGACCAGGTCTCGCTGCGTGCGTACCCGTTCGCGCCGGACAATCTTCCGGATTGCATCTTGTCGTTCGCGCCGTTTCCTCATGATCGACTTCCAACCACTCGATGGACGAATTCTCAGAGCACGAACGAGAGCCATGCCCGCTGCGCGTGCAAGCGGTTCTCGGCCTCATCGAATACGACTGACTGCGCCGAATCGATCACTTCGTTGGTGACCTCCTCGCCGCGATGTGCCGGCAGGCAGTGCATGAAGATCGCCGACGGATCCGCGAGCCCCATGAGACCGGCGTCTACCGAGTACCCCGCGAAAGCGGCGACGCGCGCGGCGTGCTCGGCTTCCTGGCCCATCGACGCCCAGGTGTCGGTGACGACGATGTCGGCCCCGGCGACCGCTTCACGCGGGTCGGTCGTGACCTCCAACTTCGCGCCGGTGCCGTAGTGCGCAGCGAGTTCACGCGCATAGGTGACGACGTCCTGACGGGTCTCGAACCCGGCCGGAGTGGCGATGGTAACGTTCATTCCCGACAGCGCTCCGCCGATGAGGTACGTGTTCGCCATGTTGTTGCCGTCGCCGATGTACGCCATGGTCATGCCCGCCGGGTCGCCCTTGTGCTCGCGGATCGTGAGCAGGTCGGCCAGCACCTGGCACGGGTGATAGTCATCGGTCAGCGCGTTGACGACGGGGATCGACGCGTGCGCGGCCACTTCCTCGACGTGTGACTGGGCGAAGGTACGGAGCACGATGACGTCGACGTAGCGCTCGAGCACCTTGATCGTGTCGTGCACGGTCTCCTCACGCGAGAACGCATCGCCCGGCCCAAGCACGACCGGATGCATGCCGAGATCGACACACGCGATCTCGAAGGATACCCGCGTGCGAAGCGACGGCTTCATGAAGATGAGTGCTGCCGCCTTGCCGCTGGGCGTGGGCGGCTTCTGCGACATGCGCTTCGCCTGCTTCTGCGCAACGGCACGATCGAGAACGTCCTTGAGTTCCGTCGGCGTCAGTTCGCCGAGGGTAAGAAGGTCACGGCCTTGCATGTTTTGCATTAGGACTCCCCAATCGCCACAGACAGTACGCCAAGAAGTGTATCAATTTCCGCCGTGTTGCATACAAGTGGCGGTAAGAAACGCAGAATGGAATCGCCAACGCTTAGCAGCACGATCCCCTTCTCGAGCGCCGTCGCAGCCACGCGCGCCGCGACGGGCCGGGTCAGGGTGACGCCAACCATGAGTCCACGACCGCGAATCTCGGTGACTTCGCCGGTCGCCGCCGCAAGCCCGACAAGTGCCTCTCGGAGGTACGCACCGACACGCTCCGCGTTCTCGCCCAGGTTAGCGGTCACGAGCTCGTCAATCGTCGCGAGCGCAGCCGCACATACCACCGGCCCGCCGGCGAACGTCGATCCGTGATCGCCTGGCTGAAATGCATCGGCCACATCGCACTCGGCAACGAGCGCGCCGATCGGCAGCCCGTTCGCCATACCCTTCGCGAGAGTCATCACATCCGGGCGCACGCCATAGCCCTGCCACGCGAACGCCGGGCCGGTGCGGAAGAAGCCCGTCTGCACCTCGTCGAACATGAGGAGCACGCCACGCTCGTCACAGAGGCTGCGCACGCCCTTCAGGTACTCGTCAGTGCACGGGAAGACGCCACCCTCACCCTGTATCGGTTCGAGCAGGACAGCACACACGTCGCCGGTCAGTGCAGCGTCGAGAGCCGCGAGGTCGTTGAGCGGGACGTGCACGAAGCCCGCCGGCAATGGCTCGAAGGCCTCCTGTTTGCTCGGCTGACCGGTGGCCGCGAGTGTCGCGAGCGTGCGGCCGTGGAACGAGCGCTCTGCCGTGACGATCGTGGTGCAATCGGCGCCGTGCCGGGCCCGGCCCCAGCGCCGTGCGAGTTTGATCGCACCCTCGTTCGCCTCGGCTCCCGAGTTCGAGAAGAAGACGCGCGCACCGCCACCGAACAGCCCGACGAGGGCCTCGGCGAGCTCGTCCCTGTGCTCGACGTAGAAGAGGTTGCTCACATGGACGAGGCGCTCCATCTGCGCCGCTACTGCAGCGGCAACCGCCGGGTGGGCGTGACCGGCATTCACGACCCCGATGCCGCTCGTGAAGTCGAGATACTCGCGCCCGTCATCGTCGTAGAGGCGCATGCCGCTGCCCCGCACGAACATCACGGGCTTGCGGGCGTATGTGTGCATGTGGAACGCGGCATCGAGAGCCGCGGTGCGCTCGAAGACCTCACCCATGCTAGAGCGTCACCTCGCCCTCGTATGCGGAGTATGTCGCGTCGTCTTCGAGGCCGAGGCTGCCCTCGTGCGTGATCATCGTGCCGACGCCGGCGTCGGTGAACACCTCGAGCAACAGCGAGTGCGCAATCACGCCGTTGAGGATGTGTGCGCGCTCGACACCACCATGGAGCGCCCTGATGCAGGCACCGACCTTCGGCAGCATCCCTGTGGCAAGACGGTCGTTGGCGATCATGTCCTCGGCCTGCTCGAGCGAGAGTGCGCTGATGAGGGAGTCCTTGTCATCGAAGTCCTCATAGAGCCCGTCGACGTCGGTCAGGAAGATGACCTTCTCGGCGTTCAAGGCGAGCGCGAGTTCACCCGCCACGAGGTCGGCGTTGATGTTGAACGAGCCGCCATCGGTACCCGAGCCGACCGACGCGATAACGGGGATGAAGCCGTCGTCTATGAGGTTCGTCACCACGGTGGTGTCGATCCCGGTCACCTCGCCCACGCGGCCGAGCCGGGGATCGAGCTGCTTCGCACGGATGAGGTTCGCATCGTCGCCGGCGAGCCCGACAGCGAGCCGACCGTGCGTGTTGATCTCGGAGACGAGTTCCTTGTTGTTCTTGCCGACGAGCACCATCTTCACGACTTCCATGGCCGCCTCATCGGTCACGCGCAGACCCTGATAGAACTCGACGGGCATGCCGAGGCGCTCCATGTACTTCGTTATGTCGGGACCGCCGCCGTGCACGACGACGGGGTTCACTCCGACGAGCTTCATGAGCACGATGTCCTCGGCAACGCTTGCCCGCAGCGCCGGATCGGTCATGGCAGAACCGCCGTACTTGATGACGACGACGCGTCCCCAGGTCCGCTTGATCCAGGGCAGCGCCTCGGTCAGCGTAGTGGCCTTGGCGAGCAGTGCATGCAGCGTCGAAGTTCTCATGAGCGATACTCCCCGTTGATCTTCACGTAGTCGTAGGACAGATCGCACGTCCACACCGTGGCTTCACCATCGCCGAGCCCGAGCTCGACGGCAATCTCGACGTCTTCGACCGCAAGCGCGGCAGCGGCCTCTTCCTCGCTGAAGGGTACCGCGGTTCCACCTTCGCACATCAGAATGCCTGCGAAGTGAATGCATACGCGCGAGGGGTCGACGGTTGCCGACGACTTGCCGATAGCCATGGCGACCCGACCCCAGTTCGCGTCGGCGCCGAAGATGGCGGTCTTCACGAGCGGCGAGTTCGCGATTGCGAACGCGACCGCTTCGGCGTCTGTCTCACTCTCGGCACCGGTCACGGTGACCGTGATGAGCTTGGTCGCGCCCTCGCCGTCGCGCACGACCATGCGCGCGAGCTCGCCGCACACATGCTCGATGGCTGCCGCGACGAGTACGAACCGCGAATCACCTGGCTCGATGAGGGCACCACCGGCAGCTCCGCTCGCCATGAGCACGCACATGTCGTTGGTGGACGTGTCCGAGTCAACCGTGATGCGGTTGAACGTCCGCGCAACAGCCGAGCGAAGCGCCGCATCGCATGCGGCGCCCGAAAGCGGCGCGTCGGTCGTCACGAACGAGAGCATCGTAGCCATGTTCGGCTGAATCATGCCGCTGCCCTTGGCCATGCCCCCCACAGTGTAGGTGATGCCGTCGACCTCGAGCGCGGCGCCGGTCGACTTCACGAACGTGTCGGTCGTCATGATCGCCTCGGCAGCGTCCTCGCCGGCGACGAGGTCGAGCTCTCCTGCGGCCTCGGTGATACCCGCAAGCACGAGGCTCATGGGCATGGGGACGCCGATGACACCGGTGGACGCGACGAGCACGTCGGCCGGTTCGCATCCGAGCAGCTCGGCGGTGGTGACGGCCATTGCCCGCGCGTCGGCAAGGCCGCCCTCGCCCGTGCAGGCGTTCGCGTTACCCGCGTTCACGACCGCCGCCCGAAGGCGTCCGTCCGCAACGTGTGCCCGCGACAGCACGACCGGCGGCGCCGCCATGCTGCTTGTCGTGAAGACCGCAGCTGCGGGACACGTGTCCCTCGCAACAACGAGGGCGACGTCTTTCCGGCCCGACTTCTTGATCCCGGCGCTGACTCCCGATGCCATGAACCCGAACGGCGCTGTGACGCCGCCGTCGACGTATGCGTACACGCTTTCGCTTTCGCTCACGCTCACTCCTACCTCACAGTACCGGTGCAGGCAACCTGAGACCCGCAGTCTCATCCAGGCCGAGGGCGATGTTGGCACACTGGAGCGCCTGCCCGGACGTTCCTTTCACGAGATTGTCGATTGCGCACGTGACCACGAGCGTACCCGCGGCCCGATCGACCATGATGCCGATGTGCGCCCGGTTGCTCCCGCGCACCTCTGCGGTCGAGGGCATCCGACCCGCGTCGTGTACGGTGACGAACGGCTCCGCCGCATACCGGGCACGATATATACCGAGAACCTCATCGGTATCTGTCCCCTGTTCGACTTCGAGATAGACGGTGGACAGGAGCCCCCTCGTCATTGGAACGAGGTGCGGTGCGAACGTGACACGCGGATGGACAAGACCCAGATCGCCGAGACCCTGAGCGATCTCGGGCGTGTGGCGATGGGCGGCAACCTTGTATGCCGAGACGGACTCGTTCACGGCGACATAGTGCGTGCCTGCGTTCGCGGAGCGACCCGCGCCCGAGACGCCGGACTTAGCGTCCACGATGACCCTGTCCGAGATGACCATGCCTGCCTCGACCGCCGGCGCCGCGGCAAGGAGCGTAGCAGTGGGATAGCAGCCGGGGCATGCAACGAGGCGGGCACCCGGCAGCCGGTCACGCCAGAGTTCGGGCAGCCCGTAGACCGCCTCCCCGATGAGTTCGGGAGCGGAGTGCGGCACGCCATACCACGCTGCATAGAGTTCGGGATCCCTGAGACGGAAGTCAGCGGATGCGTCGATAACGGTGAGCCCGGCATTCAGAAGTGCGGGTACGACCGCCATCGCGGCTGTATGCGGCACTGCGAGGAAGGCGATGTCCGCTGACGCCGCTATCGTGCCGGCGTCGGGCTCCGTGTAGACGAGATCGCAGCCTGCAAGCGCAGGGTACACGTCGGACACACGCCTGCCGGCGTCCTGCCCCGACGTGACCGCCGTGAGTTCGAAGGACGGGTGCCCGAGGACCAACCGCGTCATCTCGACGCCGGCATACCCTGCTGCACCAACAATGGCGACTCTCGACACAGCGCACTCCCCGCTCGATGTCCTGTTGTCGCCAAATTGTACGGTAAAACCGTATACGGGTCAATACTTATGCAGATTTACTGCAAACAGCATGAGCGCGAATCCAGTATTATCTTAACTTCTGGCAATGCGCATGCACAATACTGGTTAGGAGCGTACCTCCGCACCCACAGCCTTGCATACCTTGCGCACCAGCCTCTCATGCGCGGGCCGAACCTCTTCATCGGTGAGGGTGCGATCCGTCGCCCGGTAGGTGAGCGCGAACGCAAGACTCTTCTTGCCCTCGGGCAGGTGCCTGTCGGCAGCGTCCGCCGCATCCTGATAGACGTCGAAGAGCCGCACCGACTCGAGTAGCGCGCCGCCGGCGCTGCGAATCGCGTCGAGCATTCGCTCCGCCGTGACATCCCCATCGACCAGGAGCGCTACGTCGAGTCCTGCGGCAGGATAGCGCGGGATCTCCTGATAGCGAAGATCGGTCGACATGGCTTTCGCAAGCGTCTTCACATTGAGCTCGAACATGGTCACAGGCCCGGTCACCTCGTATGCGTCGAGGGTTGAAGGCGCGATCTCACCGACCCAGCCCACCACATCTCCGGCAACGACCACGTCCGCACTTCGGCCCGGCTGAAGCCACGGATGCTCGGCCGAACGCACCTTCCACTTCACGACATCGATCTCGTTCATGAGCGTTTCAAGGACGCCCTTGCCGTCGAAGAAGCCGAGAGGAGCGGCCGCGGCGTTCCACGAACCGCGCTCCCACGCGCCGACAAGGACGCCTGTCACCGTCATGCGCTCCTTGGGGAGCTTGCGCCCCGGCGACGTCCAAAAGACGTTGCCCATCTCGTAGAGATGGATGTCGGGCACTCCCATACGCTGGTTGTATGCAACCGTGCGCAGCAGCCCCGCCGAAAGCGTCCAGCGCATCTGTGCGGCCTCGGAAGACATCGGGTTCAGCAGGTCCACCGGAACCTCATCCGGACCGAGCGACCAGCCGAGTCGTGCCATGTCCGCCGGGTCCGCGAACTGTAGCCCGATGTGCTCGTTCAGCCCGGATGAGCGAAGCGCCTCGCCTATCCGGTCGCGACGACGCTGCAAGGGGGTGAGTGCGCCAACGCGCTCACGGCCACCGGGCAGCGTCGACGGCACGCGCTCCATGCCCCACACACGAACGACCTCTTCGTAGAGATCGACTTCTCGCAGCAGGTCAGGACGGAAGGTGGGCACCGTGACAGTGAGCTCGCCGTCGGCAGGCTCGGCGAACAGTCCAAGCGCTCCAAATATCTCCATGACTTCCTGGGGTTTGAGTGACGTGCCGAGAAATGCGTTCATGCGATCAACGCGCAGTTGGATCCGCAGCGGACGGGCCTTCTCGGGATAGACGTCTACGAGACCGGCTGCCACTTCTCCGCCCGCGAGTTCCGCCAGGAGACCAGCCGCGCGGTCCGATGCCCGCGCGGCAAGCTCGGCATCGACACCGCGCTCGAAGCGGAGCGAAGCCTCCGAGATCATGCCGAGGCGTCGGCTCGTCTTACTGACCGAGGCGCGGTTGAATGCCGCGGCCTCAAGAAGGATGTCGGTGCTCAGTGCCGCGACCTCGGTGGCCTCTCCGCCCATGACACCCGCGAGTGCAACGGGGCCGGTCGGATCCGCGATCACGAGCGTGTCCGTGGTGAGCGCGCGGTCCTGCCCGTCAATCGTGCGAAGCCGCTCCCCCGCGCGCGCTGGCCGCACGATAATCGAGGCCCGGCCGTCCCCGGCGGCGATCGTGCCGAGGTCGAATGCGTGAAGCGGCTGGCCGAGCTCGAACATGACGTAGTTGGTGATGTCGACGACATTGTTGATCGGGCGCGCACCGGCCGCGGTCACGCGCTCGACGAGCCACGCAGGCGACGGGCCGATCTTCACGTTGCGGATGACCCGCGCGGTATAGCGCTGGCAGAGTGTCGCGTCCTCGATCGTCACCGAGACGAGATCCGACGACGTTGCGCCGTCACCCTCGGTAACCGCGAAACGCGGAGCACGCACGGACTTCCCGGTCACAGCGCCGACCTCGCGGGCAACACCGGTCATCGAGAGGCAGTCAGGACGGTTCGGGGTGACCTCGAGCTCGATGACGGTATCGCCAATGCCGGCGTACTGCGCGTACGGCACCCCGACCGGGGCGTCCGCGGACAGAATCAGCAGCCCGGAAGCGTCGCCGCCAACGCCAAGCTCGGTCGCCGAACACATCATGCCCTCGGACTCGAGTCCGCGGAGCTTCGCGCGCTTGATCGTCATACCGTTCGGCAGCGTGGCACCGACGAGTGCGACGGGAACCTTGTCCCCCGCGACGAAGTTGTCCGCGCCACATACGATCTTGCGCGGCGTCCCGTCACCGACGTCGACGCTGCAGTACGAAAGCTTCTCGGCATCGGGATGCTTCTCCCGCGTCAGCACCTGACCGACCACCACGCCCACGAGCCCTTCACCGAGCGCGTGCACGGCTTCGACCTTCGTACCGGTCATGTCGAGCCGATCCGAGAGCGCT
Organism: Coriobacteriia bacterium; assembly: GCA_038325105.1. Classification (GTDB taxonomy): domain Bacteria; phylum Actinomycetota; class Coriobacteriia; order Anaerosomatales; family Anaerosomataceae; genus WSXY01. The sequence continues at coordinate 18,974 of JBBQIR010000023.1, read as the reverse complement.
TCCACGCTCAGATCGATGTCGACGAGTTCCTTCAGCCATTTCAGCGAGACACGCATCGCGTCTGTGTCCTTCCGTCATCGCCGCCGAGAGCGGCGCATCATCGTTATTCCCGAGTCGCCTAGAACTGCCGCAAGAACCGCATATCGCCATCCACGAACAAGCGCAGATCCGGCACGCCGTACTTGAGCGCGGCGATGCGCTCGGCACCCATACCGAAGGCGAAACCTGAGTACCTCTCGGGATCGATGCCGACATAGCCGAAGACGTTCGGGTCGACCATCCCGCTGCCGAGAACCTCAAGCCAGCCCTCGCCGCTGCAGGAACGGCACCCCTTGCCGCCGCACATGCCGCACGAGACGTCGACCTCGGCCGAGGGTTCGGTAAACGGGAAAAAGTGAGGGCGGAGACGCACCTTACGGTCAGGTCCGAAGATCTCTCTGACGAAGTGCTCGAGTGTCCCCTTGAGATCACCGAAGGTGATGCCCTCATCGACGACAAGGCCCTCGATCTGCGTGAACTGAGGGAGGTGGCTCGGGTCGGCGACATCGCGGCGATACACCTTGCCGGGGGCGAGTATGTAAATGGGAGGCTTCTCCCGCTCCATAACGTGGACCTGCACCGGACTGGTGTGGGTACGAAGCAGAACGTCCGACTCGCCCTCGATGGCCGCGCGCTCTCCCGAGAGATCACGAACGTAGAAGGTGTCGGTTGCCGCACGCGCCGGATGCTCCGGCGGATGGTTGAGCGCGGTGAAGTTGTAATAGTCGAGTTCGACTTCGGGACCCTCGGCGATCTTGTAGCCGAGTCCGAGGAAGACCTGCACGATCTCGTCGACCACCTGGTTGATGATGTGGCGCTTCCCGGGGTACCGGTGGATACCGGGCAGCGTGACATCGGCTTCCTCGGCAAGGAGCCTCGATGCGAGTGCAACATCCGCGAGCATGTCGTAGCGGGTCTCGAGAGCGCCCTGGAGCGCCGAACGGACCTCGTTGGACACCTTACCCACGGCGGGGCGTTCTTCGGCTGAGAGCGAACCCAGCCCCCGCAGGACACCGGTAAGCGACCCCTTCTTGCCGAGGTACGCGATCCGGACCGACTCGAGCGTCTCCAGATCGCCTGCGGCACCAACGGCCTCGAGCGCCTCGGACTGCAGCGCCTGCAACTCGTCGACGATACCCATGCATGCTCTCCTAACGGTTTCAGAGAACGAAAAAGGAGCCGTTCTCGCCCTTGTGTAGTCCAAGGACGGGATCGGCTCCCGCGGTACCACCCTGGTTGGCGCATGGTACGCGCCCGCTCATGCGAACATCCGAGCCCGTTCGCCGCCGGTTCGACCCGGCCGCCCGATATCGGTGGGCTCCGGCTTCCCTACTCGGGCGCAGTGGCCTGTTCAGGTTGCGGCTGATGGAGTGAACCGTCGGCGCACATGCCCGGACTCTTCCAGTCTGTGGAGTCCTTCTCTGGTGGGCAGCACAGGTGCCGAACGCATCTCCGTCGTCGCCAAAAGTGTGCGATTGGTGGCTGAGTATAGCACATCAACTGAGCGCTTCCACGACCTCACGCACGGCCCTGCCTGACGGCAGAACGAACGCCGCGACTCCCCGGATTCGCCGGCGATCCAGCGGCTCCCTGTCAGCTGCGGGGTTGGCATCTCCACGAGTGACGATGCGCCCGTCGGGCATAACGTCCGCAACACGATGCACCACTCCGTTCGGCCATTCCGGATGCTCGAAGAGCACGATGTCGCCGGCCTCTACGCCCTTCACCGACCGCCGGTAGACCACGATGTCGCCCGGTGCGATCGAAGGCTCCATCGACCCTCCGCGTACGATCGTCGCACCAAAGAAGAGCATGCCGACGAACCAGACAGCAAGTGCGGCAATCCCCGTCAGCCGACGAAGTCCCGCGAATCGCTCGGGGGTGGTGGCGTCAGTTGACATCAGTGCGCCTGCTCGGCATTGACAACGAACGACATCTTCACGTAGTCGCCGGAGAGGTCGTTGCCCGCAGCAGCTGGCAGCCCAATACCAAACGTCAGTTTCGCCCGGGCCCCGGGTGCAAGTTCGAATGGTGCCGTACGCAACGTGTTCATCGGTCCGTTGTATATCACCGCTCCGTCGGCTGCGATCTGACAGGTCAGCGCGTTGTAGAAGTCCGTGATTCCGGCCTTCTTAACACCGGTAACGATCAGACTGGCCGGCAGTGATCCCGAGTTCACAACGGTCATCGACCGCTCGCTCACTACACCCGGGGCGATCGAGTCGACGCAGATAGCCGCCGACGTCGGTTCGCAGGATACCTCGACTGCTCCCGCTCGCACGATGTTCTCCGGAACCTCGGCCTGCCCGGTGAAGTACGCCCCCGCAGATCCGACGCACGCCGCGATTGCGACACCGACCAACACCAGTACCAAACGTTTCATGACACTCCCCTCTCTCTCGTGCCGCCGAGGGGAGAGCGGCATAATGGTTGCCTGCTCGCATATGCGAACCAGCGTGCCCAATCATCGTGTAAGGGCCTGAACAGGGACCGTCCGCAGACTAAACGGGGTCCAAACGGGAGTGGAACGCAGAACGGGCCCCGCACAATGCGGGGCCCGTTCTGAGCGGCGTGCTGAGCGCTCTGCTACGCGCTCTGCTGCGCCTTTGCAACCTCGGTCAGCTTGGTGAACGCGGCGGGATCGTTGATCGCCATGTCCGACAGCACCTTGCGGTCGAGGGTAATCTCGGCCTTCTTGAGACCGTTCATGAACACCGAGTACGACATCCCGTTCAGGCGCGCGCCTGCGTTGATACGCGCGATCCACAGGCGGCGAATCTCGCGCTTCTTGTTGCGGCGGTCGCGGTAGACGTACTGCAGCGAGTGCTGCACCTGCTCCTTGGCGGCACGGTAGCTACGGCTTTTTGCGCCGTAGTAACCCTTGGCAGCAGTCAGTATTGTCGCGCGCTTCTTCTTCGCGTTTACAGAACGCTTCACTCTAGGCATGGTGAATCTCTCCTCATGTCAAACGGCGTCGGACTAACCGATGCCCAGATTCTTCTTGATGGTCTTTACGTCGGAAGGGTGCACGAGCGAGTCTGCCTTGAAGGCGCGCTTCCGCTTCGGGCTCTTCTTCTCCAGGATGTGGCTCTTGAACGCATTTGCGCGCTTGATCTTGCCGGTACCAGTGAGACGGAACCGCTTGGCCGTCCCCTTGTGCGTCTTCATCTTCGGCATCGTTCACGACTCCTTCGTGTGCTCAGGACGCGCTACTCGGCGTCCGTGCTCTCTATCTCTTCGGCCTCGTCTTCGACATCGATCGTCTCAACGATTTCATCCTCTGCCACGTCCGATGCCGACTGTTCATCGGCCGCGTGCTTTTCGCCCTTGACGGGCTCCTTCTTCACCGGTGCGAGCAACATGAGCATGTTGCGCCCCTCGAGCTTCGGCTGGCTCTCGACGGTGCACAAGTCCTTGACGTCCTCGGCCAGGCGCTCCAGAATCGCGAGCCCGCGCTCCGCGTGAACCATCTCACGCCCACGGAACATGATCGTCACCTTGACCTTGGCACCACTCTCGAGGAACCGGATAACGTGCCGCTTCTTCGTTTCGTAGTCATGCTTGTCGATCTTGGGCCGGAACTTGATTTCTTTGACTTGCACCGTGGTCTGGTGCTTCCGTGCCTTCTTCGCCTTGATCGCCTGCTCGTACCTGAACTTGCTGTAGTCCATGATCCGGCAGACTGGCGGGTCGGCGCTGGGCGCGATCTCCACGAGGTCGAGCGCCAGTTCATCGGCGACACGCATTGCATCCGGCATGTTGAAGATACCGAGCTGCTCGCCCTCGGCGCCGATAAGACGGCACCGTGCAGCGCGTATGCGCTCGTTAATCCTCGGCTCGGTCGTGCTGATAGGCGTTCCACCTCCGCTGTCCGCGACCACATGATCGCATCGTCACACAAAACAAGAATCCCGGCGGCGTATGCCGTCGGGACGATATGCTCGACGCGGACGCATGGCGACCGCTCCTGCTTCTCGACCAGACGGCTGCATCGTTCTGAGCGCCGCAAGGTGGGGACCACACGCACCCCAGGGGTCGGGGTCCCGCTTTTCGCTATGCTGTTGGTGTAGCCGTGCCAGTATAGCCGCGTCGGGGAGCGCTGTCTATCGCGGCAACGTGACCGTGAATGAGGACCCGCCACCGAACTCGCTCTCGAGTTCGATCGTTCCACCGAGAACCTGCACGAGGCGTTTCGTGATGGGTAGACCGAGCCCGGAACCCTCGGTTCTGGTCCCGTCGACGTCAGCGATCCGGAGGAACGTCTCGAACACGCGCTCCCGGTCGGCAGCACGCAGGCCCCGTCCAGTGTCCGATACGACGATGCGCACGAGTGACTCGGTCGCCGAGAGGGTCAGCCGCACCTCACCCTTGTCTGTGAACTTGATGCCGTTGCCGACGAGGTTCCAGACGATCTGCTCGACCAGCGTGGGGTCCGTCATGGCTATGATGCTCTCGGGAATCTCGGCAACGAGCGCGATTCCCCGCTCGCTGGCGAGCGGTTCAGCACCCCGTATCACCTCCATGCACAGCATCGACACGTCGGTGGACTCCGGCTCGGCTTCGATGCGACCAGCCTCGATGCGGGCCAGGTCGAGGATTCCGTCGACAACGCCGAGAAGGTGCTGTCCGGCGGTGTTGATCATCGCAACCTGGCGGGACTGTTCCTCGTTGAGCTCACCCGCCATACCCCGGACCAGTAGTGAAGAGAACCCTATCACCGAGTTGAGCGGCGTGCGCAACTCATGGCTCATGTTCGCCAGGTATTCGTCCTTGGCTTGTGACGCCCGCTCGAGGGCCGCGTTCGCCCTCGTGAGCTCCTCGGTGCGCTCCGCGACAACCTCCTCGAGGTGCTGCCGGTACACCGCGAGTTCACCTTCGGCTTGTGCCCGTTGGGTGACGTCGTGAACGATCGTGTACAGCAGCGTGCGCCCGTTCGAGACGATCGGCGTCGCGTGCACCTCCACGTCGCATACCCGACCCCCGGCACACAGGTGCCGATAGAGCGCGAGTTGTCCACCGGCTTCGATGGTGCGGCCAATCTCTCTCTGGATCATGTCGTGATCGTCCACGCTCAGGTCAGTGATGGTGAGTTGCGTCAGTTCGATCGTGCTCTTGCCGTAGAGAGTCGACGCCGCCGCATTGGCGTCGACGATCCGCGCATCCTCCGGATCGACGATAAGCATCGGTGAGAGACTGTCCCGGAAGAGCGCGATGTATCGCTCCTCGCTTTCAGCGAGTTCGCGAAGAATCTCGTTACGGTCGGTCACATCGTGAACGATCGAGTAGAGCAAATCCCGCTCCTCGTATTTCACCGGGCCTGCATACACCTCTACGTCCCTGACGTCGCCGCCGGCCCTGCGGTGGCGGAACAGAAAGTAGCTTCGCCGTTGGTCGCGCGCGGTAGCCAGTGCCTTAGCGAGCTCATCCGGAGAGAGCGTACTGATATCGCCGATCCGCATGGCGAGCAACTGCTCATGTGACCAGCCGTAGTACGTTGCTGCCGCCTCATTGGCATCCGCAATGGCCCCATCCTCGGGATCGATGAGGAGCATTGGCGAGGCACTTCGTTCGAAGAGCGAGCGGTAGCGAAGCTCGCTGCGCTGGGCCGCCTGCTCGGCGAGTACTCTGTCCGTGACATCTCGAGCGATCCCGTCGACGCGCGTCACGACGCCGTCTGGGTCGCGCACCCCCACCAACTGTTGTTCAGTCCAGACGATGCGCCCGTCGCGGTGGAGCCAGCGGCACAGCCAAGGACCTTCTGCCACGTCGCCACTCATGGCGGCAATCACCGTCGCGCGATCGTCCGGGTGCACGAGCTCAACGGCAGCTTCAGGACGCCCCAGAAAATGGGATTGTGGATAACCCACGAGCTGCTCGATGGCCGGACTGATGTACTCCATTGCGAAGTCCGGAGAAATGCGTGTCCTGAAGATCACATCACGGGCATTCTCGGCAAACAGCCGAAAGCTGCCCTCGCTGCGCTCGAGTCTGTTCCTGGTGCGCTCGAAGTGCGCGATGAGCGCGCCGAAAGCGATCACGAACTCGAGGAAGGCGCCAATCATGAAGCCGATCGCGGCGAACGAAGCAACGCCGCGCAAGAACGGGTAGTCGAGGTTGTGCAGTCCCCACACGACGAACGCGACGCCGGTGATCTTGCCCCATGGCCCCGCATCCTTGACGCTGCGGTACCACACGATGCCTGCCGCGATGTTCGCAACGCCCCGGAATACCCATGCTGCCGCGCTCGCGTAGGGCAAGGAGAGGGACAGGGCGACTGCGACACACGTCCAAACCCCCGCGAAGAGCGCGAGGTAGTGTTGCCACTGCGGGATTCTCCTGCCCGCTAGAAGATAAGTTCCATCCAGAAGGAGGACGCCCGTGACAAGAACGAGCAGGCTATTGGCGAGAGCAGGCGCCGCCGCCGTTGTCCCCGTGGTCGCCTGGTAGAGTTCCACCCCGAAGCGCACGGTGTAGGCGAGCCAGGCGACGCCCCAGATACCCATCCATGTTTCGCGTTCCCGGGCGTAGAGATACAAGAAGACCGCAGCCAGGATGACGCTGCCGCTCATGATTGCGACGATCGCAGGCGGGAGCCAGGTCACACGCTTCCCTCTCGGTCATGGATCCCGGGGGCTTAGGGTCGCTCGGAAAGAACCCTCTCCGCGAACGCCTCGATGGTCATCGCGCCGATGTCACCCGCGGTCCTCTCGCGCACGCCTACTTCGCCGGACTCGACCTCTTTGTCGCCGACGATGAGCATATACGGGGACTTTTGCTGCTGCGCCTTGGCGATCTTCACGCGCATGGGCTCGTTCTCAGCGTACACCTCGGCCCTGACGCCTGCGGCGATGAGCGCCTTGCGGGTCTCCTCGGCGTAATCGAGGTGACGGTCGGAGATCGGGATGAGCACAGCCTGTACCGGCGCGAGCCACGTGGGAAGCGCGCCGGCGTAGTGCTCGATGAGGATGCCGAAGAAGCGTTCCATACTGCCGAGGATCGTTCGGTGCAACATGTACGGCTGCGCCTCGGAGTTGTCTGCCGTACGGTACGTCAGACCGAACCGCTGCGGCATATTGAAGTCCACCTGGATCGTGGAGCACTGCCACGTACGGCCAATCGCATCGCGGAGCTTGATGTCGATCTTGGGTCCATAGAAGGCTCCGTCGCCTTCGTTGATCTCGTAGGCGAGGCCGCGGGCCTCACACGCACCCATAAGTGACTTCGTGGCTATGTCCCAGAACTCCTCGCCGCCGATAGAGTGCTCCTTCGGGCGGGTGGATATCTCCGCGGTGTACTCGAAGCCGAATACGTCGTGCATGACGTAGTGCACGAGGTCGAGCATTCCCACAACCTCGTCGTGAACCTGCTCTGCGGTGCAGAAGATGTGGGCGTCGTCCTGCGTGAAGCCGCGCGCACGCATGAGGCCGTGCACCACGCCGGACATCTCGTGCCGGTAGACGGTGCCGAACTCGAAAATGCGCATCGGCAGGTCGCGGTAGCTGCGGAGGTCGTTGCCGAAGATCATCAGGTGACCAGGGCAGTTCATCGGCTTGATGCCGTACTCGTTGATCTTGCCGTCACCCTCGTCGATCTGGAAGAAGTACATGTTGTCCCGGTAGTTCTCGTAATGCCCGGAGATCTTCCACACGTCGGCCTTGTACATGTGCGGAGTGATGGCCTCGACGTAATCGCGGCGGTAGAGCTCCGCGCGCAGCCACTCCTGAAGGAGACGGAGCGTGCGTGCGCCCTTGGGGTGGTAGAGCGGCAGACCAGCTCCGGCCTCCTCGTGGAACGAGAACAAGTCGAGCTCCTTGCCGAGCTTGCGGTGGTCCCGCTTCTCGGCCTCTTCCAGACGAGTGAGGTATTCGTCGAGGTCCTTCTGGGTGAGCCAGGCGGTGCCGTAGATGCGCTGCAGCATCGGCCGCGTGCTGTCACCACGCCAGTACGCACCGGCGACCTTCATGAGCTTGAACGCCTTGAGCGCCCCGGTGCTCGGGAGGTGCGGGCCCCGGCAAAGATCCGTGAAAGCCCCTTGGGTATACGTGGAGATGACCTCGCCCTCGGGCAGGTCCTCGATGAGTTCACGCTTGTATGGCTGACCGTCGAAGGCGTCCCACGCCTCAAGCTTGTCGAGCACACCGCGGTCGAAGGTCTTCTCCTCGGCCACGATCTGGTGCATGCGCTCTTCGATCGCCTGGAGGTCCTCGGGGCCGAACGACCGGTCCACGTCGAAGTCGTAGTAGAAACCGTCTTCGATCGACGGGCCGATGCCGAACTTCGCCGTTGGGAAGAGGTCTTTCACGGCCTCGGCCATGATGTGCGCGGCGGAGTGGCGGACGATATGGAGCGCCTCCGGACTCTTCGCGGTGATGATTGCGATCTCGTCCCCGTCCGCGACAACACGGCCGAGGTCAACGAGCGTACCGTTGATCGAGCCGGCGAGCGCGGCCTGCGCGAGGCGCGGGCCGATGGCTGCGGCGACGTCGACGACCGTGGAGCCCTCGGGCACGTTGAGCATGTTGCCGTCGGGAAGCTTCACCGAGATCTGAACCATCATCTACCTCCGATAGAGGGCCGCCCCGCGATGGCGGGGCGGACCGGCCGTGACTCTCAGTTTACCCGCTCGTGCAACACCGGCGGGAGATGCTACTGCTTGGTCTTGCAGTAAGGGCATACTGCCCAGTCGAGCTTGAGCGGCTTCTCGCAGTTCGTGCACTCCTTCTTGAGCTTCTTCATGCACGAAGGGCAGATGAGGAACTCCTTGTCGACCGGCTTGAAGCATGCGGGACACACGGGGTTGCTACGGGCCAGTTCCGCTTCACGGGAGCGAATCTCAAGCTCACGCTCGCGTGCGTCTTCGCGGGATTCCGGCGGACGCACAACCATGTAGATCAGCCAACCAGCAACGTTGAAGAAGACGACGACGAGCGCCCAGAACCAAGGCATTGCCCCGCGCCGCTGTGCATCGCGCCACGTCCAGAAGATGAGCGCGACGGTGAAGACGATGAAGAACAGGATGCAGAGCCGCTGTGTGAGCTCGATTGCCGCAGCGTAAGGCTTGAGCAGCTCACCTAAGACCTCGTTCATACCGTCCCCTTCTCGCCCATAAGGGCTGATGACAGGCGGATGACCGCCCGGTGCACGACTAACGGGATTCTAGCGTATCCACCGGATTGCGGCACGCAACGGACGTGCAACGCCTACATGACGGTCATGAACGCTTCCCGAACCTCGCCGACGACGTAGATGCTACCCGTGCACACGACGCCCGGTGAGAACATCAGCCTGGCTTGTGCAACCGCCTGCTCGACCACGCCGTCGATGCCGAGTACGACTGCCCCGAGGCTCCGGACGATGTCGGCAAGGAGGTGCGCGTCGAGCGCGCGCTCAGAGCGACTTTGCGTGCAAACGAACCCGCCGGCGACAGGCTCGAGCGCCCGCACGATACCCTCGGCATCCTTGTCGGCCATCACACCCAGCACGAAGACCGGGCGCTTGTCTCCGAATGACTCTCGCACCGCATCGGCAAGCACATATGCCGCCTCGGGATTGTGCGCACCGTCTATGATCAACGGCGGATTCTGGGCAAGGAACTCGAACCGACCGGGAAACCGCATTGCCGCAAGCGCGCTTCGAAGGACGTCGGAATCGAGCGGCTGGCCCAGCGCGGCCTCTGCGGCAGCGACTGCGACTGCGACGTTTGCTGCCTGGTACTGGGGTGCCCTCACTTCGAGACTCGCGTAGGACGCGAACGTACCGTCAACGGTGAGACGGGTAATGCCATCCGGGGTGCCAGGAACGCCCATCGGGCGCCACGTCACATCCGCCGCCGACAGTCCGACTCGGACAGTCGGCGCGCCAACAGAACGAGCGCGCTCGAGCAAAACGCCCTCAACGCCGGCGCAACCCGGACCGATGACGGCAACCGAGCCCGGCTTGATGATGTGCGCCTTGTCAGCCGCGATTTCCTGCCGGGTCGAGCCGAGACGGTCCGTGTGGTCGAGGGCGATACCCGTGACCACCGAGACACGCGGCGCGACAACACTCGTCGCGTCCCATCGGCCGCCCATGCCGACTTCAAGACACGCCCAGTCGACCTTGTGGTCCCGGAATGCGTACAGTGCCGCCGCCGTGAGCAGCTCGAACTCGGTGAGGATGGCGGTACACGAGCCGTCGTTGATGCCGAGGGTCTCGCCATGACCGCTACTGAGGACGTCTGCGGCCTGAAGCGCCTCAGCCATCGAACGTGCGAAGCGCTCCTCGGCGATCGGAACGCCGTCGATCTCAACGCGCTCCGTGTAGCTGACGAGGTGAGGACTCGTGTACGCCCCGGCTCGGAGCCCGTGCGCGTGCGCGATCGCCGATATGAGCCGCGTGACGGAGGTCTTGCCGTTCGTGCCGGTCACCTGCACGCAGGCATACGACCGCTCGGGGTGACCCATGATCTCCGTGAGCGCGCGGATGCCATCGAGTGATGGGTGTATGCCGAAGCGAAGCGCACGCTCGAGCGCGGCAACGGCTCCGGCGTACGTGAGTTCTCCCGGGGTCACTTAGTCCGCCAGGTCCGCGATCTGCTCGGTCAGCTTGCCTACCTGCGCGGCAAGCTCGGTCGCCTTCGCGCGGTCCTTGTCGATGACTTCGGGCGCGGCCTTGGCGAGGAAGCCCTCGTTGCTGAGCTTCTTCGTGAGTCGGTCGAGGTCGACCTGCGCGCGGTCAAGGTCGCGCTTGGCGCGCTCCCGCTCTGCGGCGATGTCCACCAGGCCTTCAAGCGGCACGAAGATCTCCGCGCCGCCGGCCACGCCGACGGCTGCATGCGGCGGTTTGGTCGCCGCAGCATCGATCGAGAGGTTCTCGACACCGGCGAGTTCGTGGAGGTAGTGGCGCTGCGACTCGAAGAGCAGCGCATCTGTCCCCGACGCCTTCACGATGACCGAAACTTGTGTCTTCGGCGCGACGGCGTAACGCGCACGTACCGCACGCACCTCGGTCACCAGCTCCTGCAGGACACGCATAGAGGTCTCGGCGTCTACGTCACGGTACCCCGCGAGTCCGACCGGCCACGAGGCGATCATGAGCGACGCGGCGGAGTCCGCGACGGAAAGCGGCAGTCGACGCCAGATCTCCTCGGTGATGAAGGGCATCATCGGGTGGAGGAGTCGCAGAGCACGATCGAGTACGAACACGAGGTTGCGGCGTGCATTGAGCGCAACCTCTCCCCCGGCGGCGAGGCGGCCCTTGGCAAGCTCGATGTACCAGTCACAGAACTCGTTCCAGAAGAACTCGTAGAGTGCGCGTGCGACCTCGCCGAACTGGAAGGCCTCTGCACCGGCTGCGCGCGCGGCGTCGACATCCAGCCCGACGTCGACGGTCTCGGCGAGCGCGGACAGACGCGAGAGGATCCAGCGGTCGGCGACCGTCTCGGCCTTCGGCAAACCGGGGACGTAGTCGTCACCCAGGTTCATGAGCACGAAGCGGCTCGCGTTCCAGATCTTGTTGGCGAAGTTGCGGCTCGAGGCCAGCTTCTCCTCGGCAAACTTGATGTCCTGGCTGCCGGTCGTCTGGAGCATGAGACCGAAACGCATGCCGTCTGCGCCGTAGTGCTCCATGAGGTCGAGCGGGTCGACGCCCGTTCCGAGCGACTTGCTCATGCGCTTGCCCTCGGCATTGAAGACGGTCGGATGGATGATGACCTCGGAGAACGGGATGTCGCCTGCGAACTTGAGACCCTGCATGATCATGCGCGCGACCCAAAGGAACAGGATGTCCCGGGCGGTCGACAGCACGGTCGTGGGGTAGAAGAAATCGAGGTCAGGGTTCTCCTCCGGCCATCCGAGCGTGGCAAACGGCCACAGCGCCGAGGAGAACCACGTATCCAAGACGTCCTCGTCCTGGCGGACCGCTTCGCCGCATTTCGGACAGGTCGTGAGGTCGGTCTCGCTCGCGCTCATCTCGCCGCACGCGTCGCAGTAAAAGACGGGGATCTGGTGACCCCACCAGAGTTGCCGGGAGACACACCAGTCCCGGATGTTCTCCATCCAGTGGAAGTAGACGCCGCTCCAACGCTCGGGGTGGAAGCGCACACGCCCGTCACGGACACACTCGATCGCAGGTGCGGCGATCGGCTTCATGTCGACGAACCACTGGTCGGAGAGCCAGGGCTCGACAACGGTGTGACAGCGATAGCAGTGACCGACCGAATGCACGTGGTCGTCGATCTTCACGAGCAGTCCCGCCGCGTCGATGTCGGCAACGACCCGCCTGCGGGCCTCATACCGGTCGAGACCGACGTACGGTCCGCCCTCGGCGGTGATCGTCGCGTCGGCAGCGAGCACGTTGATCTTCTCGCACCCGTGACGCTCCCCGATCTCGAAGTCGTTCGGGTCGTGCGCCGGAGTTACTTTGACGGCACCCGTGCCGAACGCAGGGTCGACGTACTCGTCGGCCACAATCGGGATCTCGCGCCCGAGGAGCGGCAGCACGACAGTGGCGCCAACGAGATCGCGGTAGCGCGCGTCATCGGGATGAACCGCGACGCAGGTGTCACCGAGCATCGTCTCGGGACGGGTCGTCGCGACGACCACGTGGTCCATGCCCGAGACCGCCGTCTTGAGCGGGTACTTGAAGAACCACAGGTGGCTGTCGAGCTCCTCGTGCTCCACCTCGATATCAGAGAGTGCAGTCGCGCAGCGCGGACACCAGTTGATGATGCGCTTGCCGCGGTAGATGAGACCCTCGTTATAGAGCTCGACAAAAACGCGCTTCACGGCCCTCTGGTACGGCTCGTCCATCGTGAAGTGCTCGTCGGAGTAGTCACACGAGCAGCCCATCGCTTTGAGCTGGCTGATGATCGTGGAGCCGTGCTCGGCACGCCACTCCCAACAGAGCTCGACGAAGCGCTCTCGACCGACGTCGTAGCGGGACAGCCCCTGGGCAGCGAGCTTCTGCTCAACCTTGTTCTGTGTGGCGATTCCGGCGTGATCCGTGCCGACGACCCAGCGAGTCGGGCGCCCGGTCATCCTCGAGCGCCGGATGATGACGTCCTGGATGGTGTTGTTGAGCGCATGCCCCATGTGGAGCGATCCGGTCACGTTCGGTGGTGGGATGACGACGGTGAACGGCTCGGCTCCCGCTTCGATGTGGTGGCCGAAGTAGCCGGCATCGGTCCACGAGGCGAACACAGAATTCTCGACGGCGTCAGCGTCGTACGCCTTGGGCATTTCGCTCATAGAAGCCGCATCCCTTTCACAGTTCCGGATAGGAGACGATTCTAGGGTAAACACGGGTGCGCTGCGAATACGCCACCTATCCCGCGTGCGCACCCGTTCGGATGGTCCGTTCGTCGCGCGGGTATGTCCAGTTTGCCGCATCTGTATCAAAATGAATTGAGACACTTCCTGAAGGGGTGATCTACATGGCCGACTGCGAGCTGCTTCCGACCTGCCTGTTTTTCAACGATCAGATGGCTGAGATGCCCTCGATGTCGAATATCATCAAGCAACGGTACTGCCGGGGAAGCAACTCGCAGTGCGCGAGGCACATGGTATTCCGCACGCTTGGCAGGCCGGCCGTTCCGGGTGACCTCTATCCCAGCCAGACAGAGCGTTCGGACGAAATTATCGCTGCGGCTAAGTGAGCATCGCATCACCACAGTAATCAAAGGGGCCCCGAGGGGCCCCTTTTCTTGCGCGTGAAACGGGCGCTTTTATGCCGAAGCGTCTTGTGACGGTACCTCTCGGAGCAGAATCATGGGCCGGGCCGTGCCGCTGACGACCTCCCCACTGATGGTAACGATTTCGACGTCGGTACGACCGGGCAGGTCGTACATGAGGTCGAGCAGCAGCGACTCCAGAATCGAGCGCAGACCCCGGGCGCCGGTTGCGCGCTTGATCGCCTGCGTGGCAACGCCGGCGAGCGCATCCTCCGTGAAGCGGAGCTCGACACCCTCAAGTGTAAAGAGACGCTGATACTGCTTGACGAGCGCGTTCTTAGGCTCGGTCAAGATGCGGACAAGCTCCTCTTCGCCGAGTTCCTCGACGTGCGCGACGACCGGGATGCGGCCGATGAACTCGGGGATGAGCCCGAAGCGGTGGAGGTCCTCCGGTAGCGCCTGGGCGAGCAGCGTTCCCGTATCGTGCTTGGTCGCATCGCTCAGTTCGGCGCCGAAACCGACGCCCTTCTTGCCGATGCGATCGGCAATGATCTTCTCGAGTCCGACGAACGCCCCGCCGAGTATGAAGAGTACGTTTGTTGTGTCGATCTTGATGAGTTCCTGCTGCGGGTGCTTGCGACCACCTTGCGGCGGAACCGAGGCCTCGGTGCCCTCGAGAATCTTGAGAAGCGCCTGCTGCACGCCTTCGCCAGAAACGTCGCGCGTGATCGAGAGGTTCTCGGCCTTCCGGGCGATCTTATCGATCTCATCGATGTAGATGATGCCGACTTCGGCCTTGGCGGTGTCAAAGTCCGCAGCGGTAATGAGTTTGAGCAAGATGTTCTCGACGTCTTCACCGACGTAGCCAGCCTCGGTGAGCGTGGTGGCATCGGCGATTGCGAACGGCACCTTCAGAATGCGCGCCAGCGTCTGTGCGAGAAGAGTCTTGCCGCAGCCCGTGGGGCCGAGGATCAAGATGTTGCTCTTGGCGATCTCCACGTCCTCGACGTCATCGCACGGTGTACAACGAATGCGCTTGTAGTGGTTGTAGACCGCCACGGCGAGCGTCTTCTTGGCGAGATCCTGGCCGACGACGTACTCGTCGAGCGTCGCGAGGATCTCGCGCGGCGTGGGAAGATCCTCCGGACCGGCCGGGGTCCACTCCTCGACGTGCTCCTCCTCGACGATGTCGTTGCAGAGGTCGACGCACTCGTCGCAGATGTAGACACCCGGGCCCGCGATGAGCTTGCGAACCTGGTGTTGCGGCTTGCCACAAAACGAACATACGAGGTTGTCTGGGGTGTCGTGATGGTCCACGGTGTGTCCTAGCTCTCCGTCTTCGGGCGCTGCACCATGACCGCATCGACCAGGCCGTACGCTTTGGCTTCTTCGCCGGTCATGATGTTGTCCCGCTCGGTATCGAGGTGAATCTTTTCAACGGTTTGGCCGGTGTGTTTGGCCAGGATCTCGTCGAGCGTATGGCGCATGCGAAGCATCTCTTTGGCCTGGATCTCGATGTCCGTGACCTGCCCCTGAGTACCGCCCCACGGTTGGTGAATGAGCACGCGGCTGTTGGGAAGCGCGAAACGCTTCTCGGGCGTGCCGGCCGCAAGCAACACCGCTGCCATGGAGGCGCACTGGCCGATGCAGATCGTGCTCACGTCGCAACGGATGTACTGCATGGTGTCGTAGATCGCCATGCCCGAGGTGACCGAGCCACCCGGCGAGTTGATGTACAGGTTGATGTCCTTCTCGGGATCGTCGCTCTCCAGGTGGAGCAGCTGGGCGATCACGAGGTTAGCGATGGTGTCGTCGATCTCATGGCCGAGGAACACAACGCGCTCGTTGAGCAGGCGCGAAAAGATGTCGAACGAGCGCTCACCGCGCGAGGTCTGTTCAACGACGATAGGTACAAGGCCCTTCGCTTCGTGGATCATGCCTACTCCTCTTCGGTCGCAGCGGCCTTGGCGCTCTTGCGCTTCGGCGCTGATTTCTTGGCCTTCTTCTCTGCAGGTGCGTCGGCCGCCTCTTCTTCGCGGACCTCAACGTTTGCGAGCAGCCAGTCAAGCGCCTTCTGGTGGACGATGCTTTCCTTGACGATCGGCGTGACGCCGGACTCGATGAGGTTCTCCCGCATCTTCTCGACGCCATCTGCCTCTCCGCCGGCAAGCTCAAGCAGCGCCACCTCGAAGTCGTCGTCGGAGACGTGCATAGCCTTTGCGCGGAAGAGCGACTCGAGCGCAAGCTCCTCCTTGACTCGGATAGCGGCCTGAACGGCAAGGTCTTGCTGAATCTGTTCGACCTGAACACCGGTGGCCTCAACGTAGTCCTGCAGCGATATTCCGCGTTCCTCGAGGCTCTCGAAGAAGTCCCGCGTCATGCTCGACACGCGGCTCCGAACCATGACCTCGGGAATCTCGCCTTCGAGGCGCTCCGCGACCAACTCGCGGGAGAGCATCTCCACGCGGCGAGCATGGCCGGTGGCTTTGCTCTCGTCGAGTTTCTTGCGGATGTCGTCGCGCATTTCCTCGAGCGTGTCGAACCCGCCGACGCTTGCGGCAAGCGCGTCATCGAGTGGCGGCATGATCTTCGCCTTGACCTCGTGCACTGTGATCTCAAAACGAGCCAGCTTGCCGACGAACTCCTCGTTAGACGATGTCTCAGGAATCACGAACTCCGAGACGATTTCGTCGCCGGCCGACGCCCCAACGAGTGAGGCGTCGAACTCCTCGGGCATGAGACCGTGATTCATCTCGTAGAGGTACTTGTCGACGGTGTTGCCATCGTAGGTCTCGCCCTCGATGGTGCCGACGAACGAAAGCAGCACGAAGTCGTCGGCCTGCGCGGGACGCTCAA
This sequence comes from Coriobacteriia bacterium, assembly GCA_038325105.1. Taxonomy (GTDB): domain Bacteria; phylum Actinomycetota; class Coriobacteriia; order Anaerosomatales; family Anaerosomataceae; genus WSXY01. The sequence goes on along the minus strand of JBBQIR010000023.1, from coordinate 2,431 downwards.
CGGTCTCGAGCGTAGCGAACCGCTCACGGCTGTGGTCGATCTGCGCGTCGATCTCGGCGTCGGTCGTCTTGCTGGCGCCCGTGTAAATGACGAGATCATCGAGAGAGTTGAGTGGCAGCTCCGGGCGAACGCTGATCTCCGCAACGAACGTGAACGGCTGTCCGGGAACGAGCGCGTCAAGCTCGCCCATGTCCGGAGACTCGATCGGACGAATCCCCTCGGTATCAACGGCGTTCGAGTAGGCAGCTTGGACGAGTTCTTCCTGCGCCTCGGCAAGGACGGCCTCGGGGCCGACGTGCGAGTCGATGATCGGGCGCGGCGCCTTGCCGGCACGGAAGCCCGGAATCCGCAACTTGCTCGAGACGTCGCGGTACGCTTTCTCGATTGACGCATCCACGTCCGTAGCGGGTACGGTCACGCTCAGCCGGACGAGATTGCCTTCCAAACGCTCTACGGTGGTTTCCAACGTTCCTCCTGTGATGACTGGTGTTCGGGGACGCCATCAGGCGCCACGTAGGCTGCAATGGTGCGGGCGAGAGGACTCGAACCTCCATGAGTCGCCTCACCGGGACCTAAACCCGGCGCGTCTGCCAATTCCGCCACGCCCGCAAAAGCCAAAGACTCATGATAGCAAAAAGGCCGCCGCCAGAGGCGCCGACCTTTGAAGTGCTGATGGTGGGCCGTATAGGGATCGAACCTATGACCTTGGGATTAAGAGTCCCCTGCTCTACCAGCTGAGCTAACGGCCCGTGAAGCGAAGGAAAGTATACCTGCGCCACTACGGATTGCGAGCGCCCGCGTTGCCTCACCAGGAAAGTACTCGAAATCGATTCGTTGCCTCACGTAAGAATGTACTCGAAGGCAGCCGAGTCCTCTTCGGCTCTCACCGAGGAGGATTCGGAGGCCACGGATGCCGCTTTCGATGGAACACCGCAAAGCCGTGACACGTGAGATGCACCGGGCGTATCGCAGGGCCTCGAAGAAGGAGAAGGGGTCGATCCTGGACCACTTCGTCCAGCTGACGGGTCACAACCGTGCGTACGCCGCCAGGATCCTGCTGCGTACGCCTAAGGAGCGTCCCGGGAAGAAGGCGACCCGGAAGCGGCCTCGTGTCTACGGACCGGAGGTGTTGCTGCCTCTGCGCAAGATCTGGGCGACGCTCGACACGGCGTGCGGCAAGCGGATCGCTCCCGCCCTGCCCGAGATGTGTCGGGTGATGGAACTCTTCGGCGAACTCGTACTCTCAGACGACGTGCGCGCCAAGCTGCAATCGATCTCGGCTTCCACGATCGATCGCCTGCTCGCTCCCGACCGTGCGAGTGTGACGCTTCACGGCCGGGCGATGACCAAGCCGGGCACGCTCCTGAAGTCCCAGATCCCGATCAGGACCTGGGCGGACTGGGACGACTCGCGCCCCGGATTCGTGGAGATCGACTTGGTCGGACACGAGGGCGGAAACCCCAGCGGTGACTTCTGCCAGACACTGGATGTGACGTGCGTGGTAACGGGCTGGACCGAGACCCGGGCGGTCAAGAACAAGGCGCAGGTGTGGGTGTTCGCCGCACTGGAGCACATCGCGGCGAAGCTTCCCTTCCCCCTCCTTGGGATCGATTCTGACAACGGATCGGAATTCATCAACAAACACCTTGTGCGCTACTGCGACGCCAACAAGATCACCTTCACCCGCTCGCGCGCCGGCAACAAGAACGATGGCTGCCACGTCGAGCAGAAGAACTGGTCTGTGGTGAGAAGGAACGTCGGCTACTCGCGCTACGACACGCCCGACGAGCTTGAGGTGCTAAACGAGCTCTACGCCGTGCTGAGGTTGCACACGAACTTCTTCATGCCCTCGATGTCGCTTCTCTCAAAGACCCGGGAGGGGTCGCGCGTCACGCGGTGCCACAGCTCCGCGGCCACCCCCTACACCCGCGTACTGGCCTCAGGCGAGGTCGACGACAACGCCAAGGAGCATCTGCGAGAGCACTATGCGACGCTCAACCCCGTCGCGCTCAAACGCGAGATCTGGCGGCTTCAGGAGCGCCTGCTCGAACTGTCCGCACTCAAGAACGCGACCAGGACAAAGGGGGTGGAGGCGTCCACGTTCGAGTACATTTCTGATGAGGCAACGAATCAGCCCCTTGAGCACTTCCTGACGTGAGGCAACGAGGGCACCGACCTACACCGCCGAGCTGTCCTCGTGCAAGCTGGCGAGCAGAATCTGAGCCGCTTGGAGCTGCGACTCCGCCACCGAAACTGAGAATCGCTCGGTGTTGAAGATGCCGAGGCGAAGCAGCGGTGCCTCCTCGGGCGCGTAGGGCTCCCACACATGCTCGATCCCCGCCGACGTGAGCGCTCCATCGATGCCGACGAAGCGCTCCTTGTCGAAACGCATTTCGGCGAGCAGGTATATCCAGTCCTCGTCGGAATGATC
>JBBQIR010000022.1:0-28733 GCA_038325105.1 Coriobacteriia bacterium | reverse complement strand
CTTCGACCTGTTCGGGCTTGACGCCTTCGCCCCGACTCGCTGAGCAGCCCAGTTAGGTAATACAGAGAAGAAGTCGATTCACCCCCTGGGAGCTGCGGTTATCCACACCCCTGAGCGCAGAGCCAGGAAAGTCGCGCTAGCGATCGTCGACTTAGGAGACAGCAGCGCCGCCATCCCGCATGGATGGCGGCGCTTGCGTGCGTCAGCAGGGACTAGCGATCTGACGGTATCTCGATCAACGCGACCGTGACTTCTTGCTCGGTCCATTTCTGCGTGTTCTGATCGAGCCGCCAGACGACCAGTTTGACCTTCTGGCCGATGTCCTTTGAGTTGATCGTCCCGGCAAGATCGAGCTGCGTTTGGATTCCCTTGCCATCGACCTCGACGATGATGTCGGTCGGCTGCAGGCCGGCCTTCTCCGCAGGCGATCCTGGGTCGACGGTGTCGACGATGGCGCCTTGCTCCGCGGGCAAGTCGTACAGGTCCGCGATCACCAGATCGATCGTCTGGGTGTTGGCCCCGAGGTACGGGTGATATGCCCGACCCGTCGCGATGAGATCCTCGATGATTCCCTTAGCCAGCCCGATCGGGATGCAGAAGTTGAGACCCTGGGTATCTTCGTATCCGCCAAGACCGGCCGAGGGAATTCCCACCCATTCGCCCTTTGTGTTCACGAGCGCTCCACCAGAGTTGCCATGGTTGACCATCGCGTCGACCTGTATCGCGGTGGCCAACTGCGCAAGTTCTCCGGGGCCCCCCGACTGGCGTGTGTACAGTTCCTGTCCGAACGTACGCCCGGTGGCGGAGACGATGCCGGACGAGACCGAGAGACCGATCCCCTTGGGGTTCCCGATGACCACGATCGGGTCGCCCGCCTTGAGCTCCTCGGAGGAGCCGATGTCGATCGGGTCGAGTCCCGTGCGCTCGATCTTGATGACTGCGATATCGTTGAGGGCGTCCCGGCCCACGATGCGTGCGGGTACGTTTTCTGCGCCGAGCTGCACCAACACCTCATCCACGGGTGTCTTGAGGTCGGACTTCGTCACAACATGGTTGTTCGTCACGATGTAGCCGTCAGCGCTGATGATCACGCCGCTGCCGGTCGATTCGGGCGAAGAGGTAGCGTAGCCGGTCTTTGGGTCCACGAGTTCGGTTCCGGCGATAAGTGACACCACCGAAGGAGCCGCGACATCGGCGGCGGATTTTGCGAAGTCTGCGCTGACCCACCCTTCGGGCGGCGGTAGGAAGACCTCGTTGCCGTTGCCACCGAATACCCCGAACACCGCAAGGATGAGCGAGAGCAGGACGGCGGCGGCGACACCGCCTCCTAATGCGGCGAGAACCATAGGCAGTACTCCGGCACCTCTAGTGCTCGATGGCTGCTGACCCGGTGTGGGATTGTCGACCATACAGTAACCCCCTCTAATCTGTCCCCCGGCGAATCGACGACGGGGCAGTCGAAAGCGATCGGATGTAGCTAATCGTCGAGCGAACCAAGCTGGGACACGTACCAGCCGTCGCCCTCAGGAACCACCACAGCTCCGGCATTCTCTTTGGTTCCATCCGCCCACGTGATCGTGAAGACCACCGCGACGTCGCCGGTCTCGCCGGCTTCGGCGCCAAGATACTCGATGTCGGTCCAATCGCCAGGGATCTGGCTGAGGTCGGACTCGGAAAGCGGGGGAGCGGCGAGGTCCCGCGCATCGTCCACGCGGCCCTCCTGGATAGCGATCATGAACTCGTTGACCGACCACGCTGCCCATTCTTCGGGAGTGAGATCGTCGGTATTCGCGGGCGGATCCTCTTGAACCTTGACCTTGCTCATGTCCACGGTGTAGATGTCGGTCGAGAACCACTCGCCCTCTTTCAGCTCGATAACGACACCCTTGTCGTACGTCGTCTCATCGGGCGTGATGTAGTACTCAACTCGATCGTCTGCTTCGTTCAGTGCGACGTACCACCAGTCTTTGCCCTGGTAAAACTGCTCCGCGACGTCTGAGAGCGCGTCCATTGCCGTCGAGAAGCCCTTCTCCTTGCTGATGACGATCTCGCCTCGACCAATCTCCGGTTTGACCACGATCTCGGTCTTTGTCTCGGTCTTTTCCGTCTTGACCGGCTTCTTCTTGAAGAGCAGGAATCCACCGATGCAACAGCTGAGCAGAAGCAGCAACACCAGACCCGCCGCGATCGCGACGATCGGCCCGGTGAGCTTCTTCTTCGGGGCCGCCGCAGGAGTCGCTGCGTACTGAGGGGCGGGAGCGGCATAGGCCGCGACCGGCTGCGGTGCGGCTACAGGTGTCGGAGCGGCAACCACTTCAGGGGCGGGCGAGGGTACCTCGACGTTCTCAGGGACGACAGGCGGTGAATCGGGCGTCAGGTCGGCACCGCAATCACCACAGAATTCCTTGCCGTCAGGGTTCTCAGCACCACATGCCGAGCACTTCATGACATCTCCTCCCCCGGATGATGGATGCGGCAAGCGTATTCCTGAAAACGCGCCAAGTCCAGAAAATACCTACGATTACCAGGGGCGATAGTGCCCATTGACGCGCCCAAGCGCAGTCGGACGGTGTGTCAGGACCGGCCCGGCCCTGCGAAAGGGAACAAACCCTTCTGTACGCTCACCGACCCCAAGGAGCCGACTCCGTGACCGCACCCGAGAGCAATAGTCCCACGATTCTGACCGTCTTCGGCGCTACCGGCGACCTGATGGCGCGCAAGATCGTTCCCTCACTTGCATACCTCCAGGTTAAGGGCCGCCTTCCCGAGCGGTTCCGCGTCATAGGCTTTTCCCGGCGCGACTGGAGCGACGAAGACCTCCGCGCACACGTGCGCACCATCCTCGAGGCGTACGAGGGCATTGCTCCTGTCGGCCCGGCGCGCGAGGCGTTTCTCGAGATGTTCACGTATCAGCGCGGTACCTTCGACGACGTCGGGGCATACGCGGCGCTCGCAGACGGCGTGCAGGCGATCGACGACGGCTGGGGCCTGTGCTCAAGCAAGCTCTACTACCTCGCTGTACCGCCCGAGAACTACCGTGTGATCTTCGAGCGTCTCTCGGCAAGCGGGCTGTCGAAGGGTTGTAGCGACGACACCGGCTGGACGCGCGTGCTCGTGGAGAAGCCGTTTGGCAAGGACGGCGCCACGGCGCAGGCGCTCGATGAACTCCTCGGCAGTCTCTTTGACGAGGAGCAGGTGTACCGGATCGACCACTACCTCGCGAAAGAGATGCTGCAGGGCATCATGTCGTTCCGCTTCAGCAACGCGCTCTTCGAGCCGTCGTGGGACGCCGGGTCGATCGACCGCATTGGCATCACGCTGCTCGAGTCGCTCGGGGTAGAGAAGCGCGGCGCGTTCTACGACGGTGTGGGTGCGCTGCGGGATGTCGGTCAGAACCACCTGCTCCAGATGCTCGCGCTCGTGCTCATGGAGCGACCGGCGGATCTCTCGGCGGCAGCCATCAGGGCGAACCGCGTGCGCTTCCTCGAGGACCTGCGGGCACCATCTGCCGACGATATCGCCGCGCACTCGTTCCGCGCGCAGTACGACGGCTACCGCGAGATTGCCGGCGTTGAGAAAGACTCGGACACCGAGACGTACTTCCGGATGCGGTTCGCGCTCCATGGCGGTCGGTGGGGCGGCGTGCCGGTCACGATGGACTCCGGCAAGCGGATGGGTAAGGCGCTCAAGCAGATCACGGTCGTGTTCCGTGCCCCCGAGGCGTGTCTGTGCGATGCCGACGGGCCCGGTCCGTACGAAAACCGCGTGACGTTCCAGCTTGAACCCGAGGAGAGCATCAAGATTCAGTTTTGGGCGAAGAAGCCAGGCTTCGAGCGCGATCTTGAGATGCGGGAGTTCACCTTCTTCCTCTACGAGAAGGAAGAGAAGGTCCAGTACGTCGAGGAGTACGCGAAACTCTTGCTCGATGCCATCGCCGGCGATCAGACGCTCTTTGTGGCGACGGATGAAGTCCGCGCCATGTGGGCGTTCATCGACCCGTTCACGCAGGCGTGGGGAAGCGGTGCCGTGCCGCTCGAGACGTACGCGCCCGACACCGCGGATGTGGTCGCACGGGCGCGCGAACATGTGGTCGCCGCACCGGACGCGCGTCGTGAAATCGGCGTTATCGGGCTCGGCAAGATGGGCGCGAACCTGGCGCGGAACCTCGTGGATCACCACTGGCGCGTTGCCGGCTGGAACCGAACGCATGCAGTGGCCGAGGCGATGGAGGCCGAGGGAGTCGAGGCGGTTTCGAGCCTGGCCGAGATGGTCGCGACGCTTGAACCCCCGCGTGCGGTGTGGCTCATGGTGCCGGCGGGCGCGCCGGTCGATGACGTGCTCTTCGGCGAGGGCGGGCTGGCCGGTCTCCTCGAGCCCGGCGACACCGTCATCGATGGCGGGAACTCGCACTACCTCGAGACGATCGAGCGTGCACCGAAGCTCACGGCCCTCGGGTTGCGGTTCCTCGACTGCGGCACATCCGGCGGGCCCGGCGGAGCGCGCAGCGGGGCGTGCCTCATGGTGGGCGGCGTCCGTGCCGACTTCGATGCACTCGAGCACCTGTGGCGTGACATGTCGGTTCGCGACGGATACCGGTTCTTCGACGGTCACGGCGCGGGTCACTTCGTGAAGATGGTCCACAACGGCATCGAGTACGGCATGATGCAGGCGCTCGCAGAGGGATTCGCGATTATGAAGCGCTCGCCGCTTGGCATCGACCTTGACGCCGCAGCGGAGATCTACAACCGCGGAAGTGTCATCGAATCGCGTCTCGTCGGCTGGCTCGAAGAGGCGTTCGAGGCGTTCGGCGAGGATCTTGAGGGCGTCTCGGGTACCGTCGCGCACACGGGTGAGGGCGAGTGGACCGTGAAGGCCGCCGAGGCACTCGGCGTCGACGCGCGGGTCATCTCCGATGCACTCGCGGTGCGTCGTGAGTCCGAAGAGACGCCGTCGTACACCGGGCAGGTGCTCTCGGCGCTCAGAAACAGGTTCGGGGGTCACGCGATCGGCTAGTGAAAGCTACTTCTTGATCTCCGCGAAATGCGCCTCGTACCGGCCGCCGTTGCCCTTCGCGAGCGTTTCGTACGACGGCACCTCGTAAACACGCAGGCGGTTGTCGAGGAAGTCGCTGAAGATGAGGATCTTCCCGTCGTCGCTCACATCGAGCGCGGTGCACTGGTTCCCGCCGATGATCGCGTCGAGCGGCTTGGCCGAGGCGGCGTCGAACAGCAGTATCGAGCCCCACTCGGGTCCAGGAAGGTAGTACGACTTCGCGTTGTTCTCGCCCCGACAGCTCACGAAGAGCACCTTGCCGTCGTGCGAAAGGTCGATCGTGTTCGGCTTCTCATCGACATCGGTGAACGTCTTCGTTGTGCCCGTCTTCATGTCGTGAACGTAGATCTTGTCCTTCGACATGTCCGAGATGAACAGGCGGCCGGTCTTCTCATCGGCCACGATGTGCCGCAGCGCGCCGCCGCTCTTGTAGACGGTCGTGACCGAGCCGCTTGCCAGGTCGATCTTCTCGAGCAAGCCGGAATCGAAGCCGGCAACGTAGAGCGACTTTCCGTCGGCGGTCGCATACATCCCCCGCGGGGTGTTCGACACGCTGATGCGCTTCTTGAGCTCGCCGGTCGCCAGGTCGATGATCGACACGTCGTCGCCGGACCAGTTCGACGCGTAGAGCGTCTTCTCATCGGGGGAGAGCTGCACCCACTTTGTCCACGCGCTACCGCTTGGGAACTCGCGAAGGACCTTGCGGGTCTTCACATCGATCTCGAAGCACTTGGCGGTCTCCATCTGCGAGGTATAGGCGAGCGTGCCGGCCTTGTTGAAGATGACTTCCACCGCGCCGTACTTACCGATGTCGACCTCACCGATCTTCTTGCCGGTCCTCGGCTCGAATATCTCGATAGACGGCGGTCCGTTGAGGATAGAAGTCCACGCCTCACTGCCGTCCGGTGTGACCGAGACGCCCTTGGGCGCGCCCTTGGTCGTGATGGTGCCGAGGCCGTGAACGACCTGTCCCTCGGGATCGAGGTAGAAGTCGAGGGCGAGCGGTTCGTCGAGGAAGAGTTCACGCGTGAACGTGTTGTAGCCCGCCAGAGCGACCGTGAGCTTGAACGTACCGGCTGAGGCCTGCTGCTCGAACGGCGCGGGTCCGCCGAGCGGGTCGCCAGTCGCAGGTGTGAGCGTGCAGGTCGCACCGGCGGGATGCGTGACGATGGAGACCGTGAACGGCAGCGGTTTGAGCGCGTACTCGAGCCTGGTCTTCTTGCCACGCTTGAGATATACGGACGCGCCGACGGGCTCGAAGCCCTTGCGCGTGACCTCGACCGTGTATGTCCCGGGGTCGAGGTCACCTGCACTCAGTGTTCCCGAGGCGTTCTGCGAGCCGTTGAAGACGATGCTCGCGTCCGCCGGTGTAGCGGCTATGGCGACCGACGCCGGCCGCGTGAGTACCCAGGCAGTGACGGCGATTGCAATCGCGAGCACGCCGATGACGATCGCGACGAATGCGATGGTCGTGTTGTTGCGACGCCGTCGTCCGGTGAAGATCGCCTTGTCACGGTGAGCTGCGCCGCGGCCCCCACCGCCACCTCCACCGCGTACGTGTGGCTTGCCGCCACCCCAGCCGCCGCCCCCCGGTTGCGAGAAGATGCCCGAGGTGGTCGACTCGATCTTCGAACTACGGCGTGGCGAAGGCGCGTGCTGCACAGTGCGTCGCGCGTGCGATGAACGTGAACGCGGTGTTGGTTCATGTCGCTGGTTCTCGTGCTCGCTCAAGCCGTCCCCCGCGCCTCGTGCTACTTCTTCATCCTGCCGGTCATTTTGTACCATGACATGAGGACGATACCGCGCGCCAGTCTCGGCCCGCGGAGCAGGCTGTAGATGCGGCCGGTCTCGCGCCCTGGCGGGATTGCGAGCACGCGAACTGCCTCCGCCCCGACCACGTCGAGCGGCACGCCGAATGCATTCATCGCGAGGCGCCAATTGTCCACCGTCGACATCAGACGGGGACTGGTCTTCATATCCACGTAGAAGTCGGTGAGCACCATCCCGGGAACGAGCGCGTTGACCGAGATGCGGCCGCAGTCGCGGTTCTCCTCGGCAACGCTCTTGGTGATGCTCGCGATCGCGGTCTTGGTGGCGGCGTATGCCGCGGTGTGCGGTGTGGCCTCGCCCTTGTAGCCGCGTCCGGTCATGTTGAGAAGCTGCCCGCCATGCTCGCGAAAGTACGGCACGAGCAGCCGCATCGCGTAGAGATGGCCGAGGAGGTTGATGCGCACGATGTCGTCGATCTCGGAGACCGAGAGTTCGTCGAGCGGTCGGTAACCGAGCGAGATGCCGGCGTTGTTGACCCAGGCGTCGATCCGCCCGTGAGTCGCGAGCGCGTGGTCGTAGAGGGCCTGTACATCCTCGGCGCGCGCTACGTCGGCCGCGATACCCGAGCACTGCCACCCGCGCTCCCGGGAGGCGCTGACGGCCTCACACACCGCATCTTCGGTGCGCGATGAGAGAACGACCGTCGCACCGGCTCCGGCGCATGCATCGGCGATCGCGCGTCCGATACCGCGTGTCGAGCCGGTGACGACGATGACTTTACCGGTGAGCACACCCCTCACTTGTCCTTCCAGATCACGCGGGTTGAGCCGAATATGCTGTCAGAGAGGGTGCACTGCATCGGGGAAGCGTCGTCGAGCGACACGGGGGACAGCCACGCTAGAGCACCGTCTCGTGAAGCCGACATGGGACTCGCGCCGACAGGCATGTCGAGCGTGCCCTCCTCGGTGATGGTGCCCTTGGAAACACGCCAGATGGTCCGCTTGAATCCGACTTCTCTCACAACGCGCGCGCTGTCCTTCTGAGTGCCGAGGCACTGCCAGTCACCGGGGCTCCACGTCGCCGGAATCGTGAGGGTGCGAGCGACCGGCGTCTGTGACGTGAGATCGACGGCGATGAACTTCGCCTCGGCGGTCTTGGTGAACGGCGCGGTCTTCGGCGAGTTCAGGACTTGGTGGTAGAGCAAGTCCGATGACGCATCCCACATGATCGTGCCGGAGACCGATGCCGCCCTCACCGTGCCGAGGGGTACGTCGTAGACGGCTTCCCCGGTGGCCGTGGAGAAGACAACGACATGGTTCTGGATTGAGTCGATCATCGAGAGTTCCTCGAGTTCGTCGAACTGCTGGTAGTACTCGGACCACGGGTCCAGCAGCGTCGCGACGGCGAAGTACTTACCTGAGGGCGACCATCCGATCGGTTCACAGCTGAGAAAGCCGGTCGCGTCGACCGGGATCCGCTCGTCGCCGACCGTGAAGTAGAGATTCACCGGGGCGGATGCGTTCCCGGTATCGATAACGGCATCGACCCGACGACCGCCGGGTCCGATCCAGGGCGACCATGTGACCTCCTCCGCATCAAGGACCGTGGTTCCGCCGTCCGGCGTCCAGGCGACGAATTCATATGACAGGTCGTCGCACATGTCGTCGTACTGGTCGAGCGGCGGCCGTTCAGTCATGCCCGAATACAGGTCGCTGTTCGCCTCGTTGTTCAGTTCCGAGGAGAGGTAGAGCCGCGGGTAGGCGCGCTCCGCACCAACCAGTACGTAGTCACCGATGACAGTGGATTCACCCGATTCACGATCCCAGACGATGACCTGAGGTACCGGGATCTTCTTCGTGCCCTCCAGGGTGTCGCGACTGATCTGAATCGCCAGGTAGCGGTCCGCGCCAAACCAGGCGACCTTCGGCTTCGCCTCGGACATGGGTGGCGATGGGGCGGTCTCAGCCGGCACGTACGGTGTCGGTGTCGTCACGGGTGCGACCTGAGCAGCCACGTCCCGGTTCTCGTACAGGGACCTCGCGAACCAGGCCCCGAAGACCGAACACCCTGCCAGGGCGGCGATCACAAGCGAGATACCGCAGCCGATCAGAAGTCGCCGGGGCCATGGATTGCGTGGTGCCGCCATGCCAGGCTGGACTAAGGGTAGTGGCACGGGCAGCGGTTCTGGCTCCTCGGTCATCGCATCTCCCTGGCACCGCACGCTACCGATTGGCGGCATAAGCAGGGCGGCCCTGATGAGGGCCGCCCGGATTCCATTCCCTCGGGGGTGATGTTACTTCAGTTCGAAGACCACCGTCACGTTCGCTGTCACATCGAGCGTTCCGGCCTCGATCGGCACGCTTGCAAGGGCGTCTTTCGCCGCGCCGCGGGCGTCGCCGTAGTAGTAGATCGGCGGCACGCTCACGCCGGACTCCGAGATGCTCACGACATCACCGATGCTCTTGCCGGCGGCCTTCGCCATGATCTCGGCACGGGCACGCGCGTCCGCGACGGCCTTGTCGATAGCCTCGGCACGCGACGTTGCCTGCTCGGAGAGCGTGAATGTCGGGCCGTTGATGTCGGTCGCACCGGCGCCTGCGGCAGCGGTGATCACGTCACCGGTCGAGTCGATCTTCTTGATAGTCGCGCGTACCTGAACTGAAGCCTGGTAGCCGGTGATCCTCGGTGCCTGGCCTTCGCGGTAGTCCTGCTGCGGGTAGAGGTTCACGCCCGAGGTCTGCAGGTCCTTGTCATCGACACCCGCTTTCTTCAGCGCCGCGATGATCTTCTCGGCCTGTTTGCTCGCGTCGTCGAGCACCTTCTTGGAATCGGTGCCTTGCGTGGTCACGCCGAAGCTCATCTCGGCCTGGTCGGGCGCGGCGAGTGCCTTGCCCTCGCCGGTCGCGGTTACCGTGTTGAGGACGCCCGTTGCTGCACCCGACACGACCTTCGTCGTACATCCGCCAAGTACCACGGCCACGGCCAGTGCCGCTACGAGCGCGACGACCCATATCCTGCTGCGCGTCATGGTGCGCCTCCCTACTCAGGGCGGCCGAGAAGAGCCGCCGCAAAACTATGCTGAAGGTCAGACGCGAGTATTCCCGCCCCGGTTCCCGGGAAAACGAAAGACCCCGCCGAAGTGGCGGGGTCTCGTCAGTGCAAATGGTGCGCCCTGCAGGATTCGAACCTGCGACCTCCCGGTTCGTAGCCGGACGCTCTATCCACTGAGCTAAGGGCGCGCGGGCCGTAAAGGCTCACGTATCCTGCCACCGAACTGCTGCCCGTGTCAATCTGCAGTGTCGAGGCAAGAGCGATGTCAACTGGCGGAGAGTGAGGGATTCGAACCCTCGAAAGGGCTTCAAGCCCTTTACTCGCTTAGCAGGCGAGCGCCTTCAACCGACTCGGCCAACTCTCCGCGCGTCTGAGACGCGGAAGTGATTATACACGGCAGGGCGAATGCGGGCGATACGTTCACCACAGAGGTCGGAGGTCGGAGATACCAGAAACCCGTGTCGCCGGTGCAGGTCGAGCGGGTATAGCATTAGCGTACACCGCCCGCATGGGCGGACCGACGGAAGAGGGGAACCGCTGTGTGGATAACAGTGCTTGGAATTGCTCTGGGGATCGTCGCCATCCTGATCTCCGGTCTGCGCATCGCCAATGAGTACGAGCGCGCGGTCGTGTTCCGCCTCGGACGCCTCCAGGGCCTCAAGGGGCCGGGCTTGTACTGGCTTATCCCGCTCGGCATCGAGTCGCAGCGCAAGGTCGACCTGCGGACGAACACCGTCGACGTTGAGCGCCAGGAGACCATCACGAAGGACTCAGTCACGATCAAGGTCAATGCTGTGCTGTGGTTCAAGATCATGGATCCGGTCAAATCCATCGTCGAGGTGGCGAACTACTACGCTGCCACCTATCAGATCGCGCTCACGAGCATGCGCAACATCATCGGCCAGCATCAGCTCGATGAGATCCTCAGGGAGCGCGACCAGATCTCGCGGATCCTCCAGGAGGTCGTGGACAAGGCGACCGATCCGTGGGGCATCAAGGTCGAGATGGTCGAGATGAAAGACGTTGAGCTGCCCGAGGGCATGCAACGCGCGATGGCGCAGGAAGCGCAAGCAATGCGGGAGAAGCGTGCGCGCCTCATCAAAGCCGATGCCGAGTTTGAGGCGTCGATGAAACTCGCCGAGGCGTCGAAGGTTATGGCTGCCAACCCGCTCTCGCTTGAGCTGCGCCGCATGCAGATGATCACCGAGGTCGGTGCCGAGCAGAACACAACGACCATCATCATGATGCCGAGTGAGTTCGTAAGCCTTGCGGACAGCATCTCGAAGAAGTTCAAAGCTGAGACTCCCAAGGAGAAGTAGCCCACGATGCAGAAGTCGATGAAGGCGCTCGTCAAGACGGCGGCGGGTCCCGGTGTCTCACTCGAGGAAGTTCCGGTGCCGCGCATCGGCCCGGGTGACCTGCTGATCCGCATCGAGAAGGTCGCGATCTGCGGCACTGACGTGCATATCTACGACTGGAACGCGTGGGCGCAGAAGACGATCCGCCCGCCGCAGATCCTCGGTCATGAGTTCGTGGGGCACGTTGCAGAGATCGGCGAGGGCGTCAGCGGCTTCAATGTTGGTGAACGCGTGTCCGGCGAGGGTCACATCGTGTGCGGGGTGTGCCGCAGCTGTCGCGCCGGCCGGCGTCACCTCTGCACGAACACCATTGGTGTGGGCGTGAACCGCGACGGCTGTTTTGCTGAGTGCCTCTCGCTGCCGGCGACGAACGCGTGGCATGTTGCCGACTCCGTTCCCTCACGCGTCGCCGCCATATTCGACCCGTACGGCAACGCAACGCACGCCGCTCTCTCGTTCGACCTCGTTGGCGAGGACGTGCTCATCACAGGCGCCGGACCGATCGGCGTCATGGCCGTTGCGATCGCCAAGCACGTCGGCGCCCGAAACGTCGTCATCAGTGACGTCAACGACTATCGGCTCGACCTCGCAAACAAGATGGGCGCAACGCGCGTGGTCAACGTGCGGCACGAGACGATTGCCGACGCGATGAAGGAACTCGGAATGGTCGGTTTCGACGTCGGCCTCGAGATGAGCGGCAACGGCGACGCGTTCGAGACGATGCTCGAAAGCATGTACAACGGCGGCCGGATCGCACTCCTCGGCATTGCTCCGGGTCCGGTGAAGATCGACTGGGACGAGGTCGTCTTCCGCGGGCTCACGATCAAAGGCATCTACGGGCGCGAGATCTGGGAGACGTGGTACAAGATGCAGACCATGCTCCAGAGCGGTCTCGATATCGCTCCGATCATCACGCATGAGCTGCCGTTCGAGGAGTACGAGGCTGGTTTCGCCGCGATGTCGAGCGGACAAAGCGGGAAGGTCGTCCTCGACATGGGTACGCACCGAGACAACACCTAGGCCACAACCGGGAGGCGACCGATGTTCGGAGAGATGAAGGACACGTTGAGTTCCGAGATCGCGGCGCTTCACGCGGCGAGCCTCTACAAGTCGGAACGCGTCATCACCTCCGCTCAGGGTTCGACGATCCGGGTAGCCGCGCTAGATGGCGGCGAGCCTCGCGAGGTCGTCAACTTCTGCGCCAACAATTACCTCGGTCTTGCCAATGACCCGCGCGTGGTCGCGGCCGCTCATGAGGCACTCGACCGCTGGGGCTTCGGTACCTCCTCGGTGCGGTTCATCTGCGGGACGTTCGAGGTCCACAAGGAACTTGAAGGACGCCTGAGCGAGTTCCTCGGCACCGAGGACACGATTCTGTACTCGTCGGCGTTCGATGCGAACGGCGGGTTCTTCGAGCCGCTCTTTGGTAAGGAGGACGCGATCATCGCCGATGCGCTCAACCACGCGTCGGTCATCGACGGCGTGCGGCTCACGAAGGCGCAGCGCTTCATCTACAAGCACTCGGACATGGCCGACCTGCGCGCGAAGCTCGAGGAAGCTAAGGGCGCCCGGTATCGCGTGATCGCCACCGACGGCGTGTTCTCCATGGACGGCGACATCGCTGACCTCGCCGGCGTCTGCGATCTGGCCGACGAGTACGACGCGCTCGTCATGGTCGACGACTCGCACGCCACCGGCTTCGTGGGTGCCACTGGCCGTGGCACGCCGGAACTCTGCGGCGTGGCCGACCGCGTGGATGTCGTCACCACCACGTTCGGCAAGGCGCTCGGCGGCGCATCGGGCGGGTGCCTCAGCGGCCGGCGCGAGATCGTCGAGTGGCTGCGGCAGAAGAGCCGCCCGTACCTGTTCTCGAACACTGTCGCCCCCGTTGTGGCTGCTACCACCGTGGCGGTTCTCGGCATGCTCTCCGAGACGACCGCGCTCCGCGACCGGCTCGAGACAAGCACGCGGCGGTTCCGGACGGCGATGACCGAGGCAGGTTTCGACATCCGCCCGGGCGAGCACCCGATCGTCCCCGTGATGCTCTACGACGAGGCGCTCTCACACACGATGGCCGATGCGCTCCTCGACGAAGGCATCTACGTGATCGGATTCAGCTTCCCGGTGGTCCCGAAGGGAGCCGCGCGCATCCGCGTGCAGGTCTCGGCGGCGCACACAGACGCGCAGCTCGACCTCGCGGTGGACGCCTTCACGCGGGTTGGGAAGCGGCTCGGGGTAATCGGGTAGGCATTCGGCGGCGAAGGGACTCACTCATGACCAGGAACGCACACATCAGCCCGGGCGGTCCGGCAGCGATCGGACCCTACTCGCATGGCGTCTGGGCGGGCGACGTGCTGTTCCTCTCGGGCCAGACGCCGATCGACCCGGCGACCGGGATGCTCATATCCGGTGGCATAGCCGAGCAGACAGCGCAGGTCTTCGACAACCTCGACGCGGTTCTCCGTGACGCGGGACTGTCGCTCGAAGACGTCGTGAAGTGCACCGTCTTCCTGACGACGATGGGAGATTTTGCGGGGATGAATGCCGAGTACGGCCAGCGGTTCACCGCGCCGTTCCCGGCGCGATCGACCGTTGCCGTAGCAGGACTTCCCATGGGTGCGATGGTCGAGATCGAACTTGTCGCGCTGCGCCGGGTATCGCCACTGTTCTGAAGGGGTTCTCCTTGGACGCGATCGACCTGAAAGTGCAAGCGTTGGAGGAGTTCGTCGCGCGCAAGGAGCTCCTCAAGAAGACGAGGCCGCTGCGGTACCTCTTCTGGGAATCGACTCTGCGCTGCAACCTGTCGTGCCGCCACTGCGGGAGCGACTGCGTGAAGTCCGACTCCTCGGCCAAGGACGAGATCGACTGCGAGTCGATCAAGCGCGAGCTCTGCTCGATAGCCGAGGCGTACCCTGCCGAGAAGTGCACGTTCGCGATCATCGGCGGTGAGCCGCTTGTACGCGACGAGATCATCGACGTCGGCGCCTACGCCGCTGAACTGGGATTCCCGTGGGGCATCACAACGAACGGCATGCTCCTGACCGAGGACACGATCGCGCGGCTCAAGCGGGCGAACCTGAGGACCATCTCGGTCAGCCTCGACGGAACACGCCGCGATCATGACATGCTTAGGAACCACGAGGGCTGCTACGACATCGTCACGACCGCCATCCGGCGGCTGCTCGATGATAGGTTCTTCAGCAACTTCGATGTCATCTGCTGCGTGAGCAGCATCAACATCGACCACCTCGACGAGTTCGTCGATGAGCTGCTCGAGCTCGGCGTTACCGCTGTACGGTTCACGCCCGTGTTCTCACGGGGCCGAGCCGGCCGCAATGAGCGCCTCATGCTCGGCAAGCCCGACTATCTGAAGCTGCTGGGCTTCATCGCGCGACAGCGCCAGACACAGAGCGCGATCAAGGTCAGCCTGAGCGAGGAGGGCTACTGGGGACCGGAGTGGGAGTGCGTCGTTCGCGATGATTTCCACTACTGCGCGTCGGGCATCCTCATCGGGACGATACTTCACGATGGGAGGGTCACCGGTTGCCCGAGCGTCTCGCGGGACTTCATCGAAGGCGACATCCATGAGAACTCGTTTGTGGACATCTGGCAAAACGGCTTCTCGAGGTATCGCGAGGATCGGGCGAGTGCCTTCGCCCAACAGTGTGAGGGGTGTGAGCATTGGATCCTCTGCGAGGGAGGCGGGTTCCACCTGTTGGACCAGAAGCTCGATCGCAGCGCGTGCTGTCTGGAGTTGTTGGAGTAGGGGGATGCGAGATGGAGAATGAGAAACAGGCACGACCCGATGCCGCAGAGGTCACGAGCGACGCATTGCTCGCCAGGAGGGACTTCCTGAGGAGATTCGCCTCGGTATCCGTGGCGGCAATCCTCTTGGGAGTGTCGACCGGCTGCATACCCCGGGCGCTTTACGGGCCAAATCCCGAGGCAGTGTACGGTCCACCGCCGGTTGCGACGTCGACACCTGAGCCCACGCCAGACGCCGTCTACGGTCCGGCACCGGTAGAGGAGCCGCCACAGACGCCGTGATCTCTCAGGCTCGCGGGTAGGTCTTGCAGTTCTTACAACTCCTTCGTATACTAAGCATCTAATACGTATACGAAGGAGTACCATGATGGAACATCAAGATATCGGATACCTGCTCAACCGTGCCACGAGGCAGTTTCGGCTGAAGCTCGGCGAGGCCCTTGCCGAGACGGCCCTAACCCCGCAGCAAGCGGCGGTCCTGCTGGCGATCGCCCGCAGTGACGAGAAGAACCTGACCCCGCGCGCTATCTCTGAGGCTGTCGAGACGGACGCCGCTACCACATCAGGCCTTCTCGATCGACTGACCCGTGACGCATGGCTTACATCTGAGCCCAATCCGAACGACGGTCGATCTCGCCTCTTCATGCTGACCGAACGTGCGGAGCAGATTCTGCCTGCGGTAATGGCCGCAGCCCAAAGTGTCTCGGCAGCCTCGGCATCAGCGCTCTCGGCGGAAGAACTGAAGACCCTGGTCTCACTGCTTCAGCGCCTCGGTGCTCAGGCCGAGACAGCCAACTCGAAGAAAGCGGGCATCTTGTGAAGACCGTTCTGGTCACCGGCTCGACCGGTAATGTAGGTACGGAAGTGGCAACTCAGCTCGTCAAGCGCGGGGCTGATACCCATTCAGCCGTTTTCCCGGGTCCCGGCAGACACGTGGTGGAAGGCTCAGTTTCTGTGCCACTCGACTTCGAGGACCCGTCCACGTTCGTCGGCGCGCTTGAGGGAGTCGACCGCGTCTTCTTGCTTCGCCCACCGCGTATGTCCGACCCGAAGGCGATGCATCCGTTCATTGACGCCATGCGCGATGCGGGTATCACACAGGTCGTGTTCCTGTCTGTTCAGGGCGCAGGCTCCAATCCGTTCGTGCCGCACCATGGCATCGAGCAGTACCTCAAGAAGAGTGGTCTTTCGTGGACGTTCCTGCGTCCCAGCTTCTTCATGCAGAACCTATCGACCACGCACCGAGCCGACATCTGCGAACGTGACGAGGTCTACGTTCCGGCAGGCCGAGGTCGTACCAACTTCATCGACGTAGCCGACATTGGTGAAGCTGCAGCTGTCGTGCTGACGACCACAGGTCATGACCGCAAGGCCTATGAACTGACCGGCAGTGACGCTCTGACCTACGAGCAGGTGGCTGAGACTCTATCCAAGGCATGTGATCGTCGGATAACCTACCCGCGACCGAGCGCAAAGCAGTTCAAGGCGCACATGAAGCTCGCCGGGCACGATGACGAGTTCGTCTCGGTCATGGGTTCGATCTACGCCATCGCTAAGTTCGGCATGGCGGCTGGCACTACCGATGAGCTCCAGAAGCTGATCGGCCGACCACCAACCACTCTGGCCCAGTGGGCTGAGCGAAACTCCAGTTGCTTCACGCCCACCGGTGCCAAGTTGACCGAGCCGGACAGGCTGACTCCGAAGGTGGTGACGGTGTTCGGTGCTTCCGGCCAGACAGGTCGCATGGTCGTCCAGGAATTACTCGACAAAGGTCATTCCGTCCGGGCGTTTCTGCGCGACCCGAACAAGTTCTCGATCTCCAACACCCGACTCGAAGTCATCGTAGGTGACGCTCGCGACAAGGCCGCAGTCGACCACGCCATCAAGGGAGCGGACGCCGTTATCTCAGCGCTGGGGTCGACTCGCAAAGAGAAAGCTCCGGTCTTCTCGGCAGCTGTGAGGATCATAGTCGCCGCCATGGCCAAGCACGGATGCAAGCCGATCTCGGTCATATCCGCGCAAGGCGTGGGGTCTGAACCGGACGACGGGCTGGCATTGCCACTGCGCATCTTCCGCAAACTCCTCGGCGAGCCGATTCGCGACATGCGTCGCATGGAGGATGAGCTCAAGGCCTGTGACCTAGAGTGGACGATTCTGCGCCCCGGCGGCCTCTACGACCAGCCGCTGGGAGACTATGAGGTAGTTGAAGGCAACGCAATAAGGGGCGGTGGACGCACCAGGCGAGCCGATCTCGCGGATGCGCTAGTTGTGGCCGTCACCGAACATCGCTGGCCGAAGAAGGCCGTTTCGATCGCCAGCCACTGAGACCTCACGTGAGGCAGCTGCCGCTTACTCTAATCGAGCGGTCGCCCATCTTCGCGTATTCCGCTTCTCGACAGGCCACTAGAACGGCGAGGCGGAGGGCTACCCGATAACGAAAGGAACCCCCGATCTGATCACTCAGAGCGAGGGCTCCAACGTGAGCTTTATGGCGGAGGGGGTGGGATTCGAACCCACGAGACCCTTGCGGGCCCAACGGTTTTCAAGACCGTCGCATTCAACCACTCTGCCACCCCTCCGTGGGTGACGCGAGAGCACGATGAAGCGCTCCTCGGCGGCAGTAGTGTAGCATTCTGGGTATGGACGCAGACACCGCATACATGGCGCTCGCGCTTGAAGAAGCCAGGCTGGCCGTTGCCGAGGGCGAAGTCCCTATCGGGGCGATCGTCGTGTGTGAGGGCGCGATCGTCTCGCGGGCGCACAACACGCGCGAGATGGATAACGACCCGACCGCGCATGCGGAACTCGTCGCAATTCGCGAAGCCTCACAGCGACTCGGCCGGTGGCGGCTGTCGGACTGCACCGTCTACGTCACGCTCGAACCATGTCCGATGTGCGCCGGCGCTATGCACCAGGCACGCATCGAGCGCCTCGTGTACGGCACCACCGACCCGAAGGCCGGTGCCGTCGGAACGCTCTACGATCTCTCCAGCGACGAACGGTTGAATCACCGCTTCGCCGTCACTTCCGGTATTCTTGCCGAGGAAAGTTCTGCCTTGCTCAAGGACTTCTTTGGTCTACTTCGAGCTAAGAAGAGTGTTGCACCGCCGGTGGTCGTCGAATTGTGACCGTTCGCACGTTGCTTGCGCGGGGTCGGGACGATACTGCGGTACACAGTATGTGCACCTGTCGGTTAAGCAAGGAAGGAAGATCATGCGCATACGCAGAGTCGCACTGATCACCGGACTCCTCGTTCTGGGCGTGCCGTCTTCGGCGTATGCCGTCGGCGCGGGCGAAGTGCCCCAATCCCTACTGACCGGATCCGGTCTCGTCGGTCTCGTTGCCGCTGCAGTTCTGCTGCTGGAGATGCTCTCGCTGCGGAAGCTGGCCCAGGGCGCGGCAATCGCCGACAACATCACGTATGCCATTCTCGCGGTCGTGTGCCTGACAGCCTCGGTGCTTGTTGGCTGGATCGCGCGGTTCGTGCCAACGGGATTCAGCGCCGAGCAGGCAAGGCTCGGCGCCGATCTGCTCTCGATTGTTGCGATGGTCCTCTTCGGCGTGTACTTCCATCGCGTGTGGCGAGCGATGTCTAGGTTTCTAGGCCGCCTCACGGGTGAAGAGCAGAATCTCATCTCGGTAATCGACGTCGATGTCGCTGCTCAAGACGAGGACGGCCTCGGTGTCTAACCTGCTTGCAGAGCGCATTGAAGAAGTGCTCCGCCCCATCGTGGGGACGGTGCTTGCGACCGTATCGGTCGACCTGGAGAGCAAGCGCATCGGCAAGAGCCCTGATTCGATATCGCGTGTCGACCTGCCCGCTATCGCGGACAACCTCTTACAGCAACTCAAGCTCGTCGTCGGGCCCGATCTCGCCCACGCAGCGGCGCAGCGGGTGCGAGAGCTCGCCTGATTTCCGGGCGTGACTCCTAGATCAGTCCGGCGCTGACGAGCACCTTCTGAGCGTGCGACCTGCCGCCAGAGAGCTCCATTTTGTACTTGCCGCCGGTCGTCTTGATCGTCACGTAGTCAGGGTCGTCAGCAGCCTCGTCGCGCGTCATGCCCGCGTGCAGCTTCATCTTGAGTATCGCCCCGCGGTCGATCACGAAGTTTCCGGGCGTCTCGGCAAGCGCGGCATCCGGCGCGATTTGCCAGTACTTCTCGGCATACTGGAACGAGGCGGAGATCTGAGCACCCCACTGCTTGAAGAAGCCGCCGCCTTCTGACTTGGCGTCGGCCCGCGCCGACTCCATCGCGACCTTCAGCATCGCCGGCGTGAGTTGGGCGAAGACGAGCCGCTGGTTCGTCATGATCAGCGTATACGAGGTCTTCTTCAGGCCCATGAACCCACTCGACTGAGTCAGCCCGCCGAGTATCGAAAGCACCTGTTCATCTGCCGACGGAGGCTGCGGCTGCGCGGCAGCCCCGGGGGCCTGGGGCGGGACAGAAGCTGGCGCCGATGCGGGAATCGCGGCCCCGCAGCGCGTGCAAAACGCGTTCTCGGGCGTGAGGGGAGTGCCACAGTGTGTGCAGAATCCGCCGACTTCAGACATGATTCGGTCCTCCTAGTACGTGAGCGAACTCGGCCAGGGCTGTCCCATGATCAGGTAGTTGTTGCCATCCGAGGAGAGCACATCGACTTGTGTTGCGAACGTCTGTCCGGATAGTGCGACTGCGCTACTAATCCGCTGACCGATGAGCGGCGTCTCCGGGTTGTACGGCAGGTTCGTCTTGATGAGAAGCGTGCTGCCCGTGCCGGACACGGACGTGATCGCAGCGACCCACGGCTCCCCGGAATCGCCGAAGACCTCGTCGATCCACGACTTCATCCCGGCCGCGTCTGTGGGGGCGGCGGGGAGGTTGAGCGCCTCGACCGCGGTCTTCTGCCCCCAACCGGCACCGATGAACCCGGTACCGGTCCCGCGCATGCTCGAGTTGGTAGCGAACGTGGGCTGCGCGTTCGAGATCGCGTTGTTCGCATCGCCGGCGAGCTTCATGCTCGGTTCGTCGGTGAGGGTCAGATCCATCGTGCCGACAATCACGCTTGCGCCGAGTTGATTCTCGACCGTCAGATCGGTGATGTGCGGGTACCACTCGGTGTCAGCATACTTCTCGGCGAGGTGCGCTTTGAGGGCGTCGAGGTCACCGATCTCGTCGGATGCTACGGATCCACCGGTGGTGCCAGGACTTGCCACATCGGACGGAGTTCCGCCGCCGGATGAACAACCGAGAAAGGGAACCATCAAGAGGAGCACGAGCGTCATGGCAAGTGCTCTGCGGACGGACATGGGGCGCTCCTTTCGGCGGCATGGGTGAGAGATGGCTGCCTCTGAGTGTACCTTTGTCGGCGTTTGCCGGGCTAGCGCATCCTGGGTATACTCGCGTTTGCACTTTCGCGTCAGTTTGACGCGCGCGCGGAGAGTTGTCCGAGTGGTTTAAGGAGCACGACTGGAAATCGTGTATGCGGCGTTAAACCGTATCCAGGGTTCGAATCCCTGACTCTCCGCCATCACGACCTTCCCGGCCTCCACGGCCGTTCACCCCTGCGGAGGGGTGGCAGAGTGGTTGAATGCGGCAGTCTCGAAAACTGTTTAGGAGGTATCCCCTCCTACGAGGGTTCGAATCCCTCCCCCTCCGCCATATGCGGGCAATACGCGGTCTCGGTTCCCCACAAAGGGGCCGAGATTGCGGCGTTTTCGGACAGACCCCAAGCCCCGCAGGACCGAATCATGAATCGTCGACCCCCGACCCCCCGAGCAGGACAGCACGATGGTGCTGCGTTATGGTTACTGTGCTGCTCGATCAGCACCTAGACAACACTAAAAGAAGGAAGCCGCGCGATGTCACCAGCGCACGCGAACATCCGAGATGCGTTTCCCGCACTTGCTGAACGGGCTGCCCACTTCGACGCCCCGGGTGGCACGCTCGTCCCGGCCGTCGTCGCCGATGCCGTTCGAGACACGCTCGCCTCGGCGATCAACCAGCGCGGCACCTTCACCATCGCCGACCGTCGCACGCTCGAGGTCGTCCGACGCGCCCGGCAGGCGATGGCGGACCTGATTGGCGGAGACCCGCGGGGCGTAGTGTTCGGGCGGAGCATGACGCAAATCACCTTCGACGTTTCGCGCGCGCTCGCGAAGACGTGGATGCCAGGCGATGAGATCGTGGTCTCGCGCCTGGATCACGATGCAAACATCCGTCCATGGCTTTGCGCCGCAGAGTCCGCCGGTGTCGTGGTGCGGTGGGTCGAGTTCGACCCGACAACCTCAGAGATCGCCATCGAGGACGTCGAGGCCCAGCTCACCGACCGCACTCGGCTCGTGGCTATCACGGCGGCCTCGAATCTCATCGGCACGCGCCCGCCGATCAAGGCGATAGCCGAGAAGGTCCATGCACGCGGCGCGTTGTTGTTTGTCGACGGCGTCCACTACACCGCGCACGCGTTCGTTGATATCGCCGAGATGGGGGCGGACTTCTTCGTCTGCTCGCCGTACAAGTTCTGCGGGCCGCACTGCGGCGTGCTCGTTGCGGCGTCGGCCCTCCTCGAGTCGCTCGAACCCGACAAACTTCTACCCTCGGCCAACACCGTGCCCGAGCGCTTCGAACTCGGTACCCCGGCGTTCGAACTGATGGCCGGCACGACGGCGGCGGTGGAGTTTCTGGCCGGCCTGTCGGGAGACCCGTCGGCACCGCTCAGGGAGCGGTTGCGAGACTCGATCACGGCGGTGAACCAGCACGAGGACGCTCTTCGACGGGCGATCGAAGCCGGACTCGCCGAGCACCCGCGGATCACCGTCTACTCACGTGCGCAGTTGCGAACGCCGACGCTGCTCTTCACCGTTGACGGCATCGAGTCCTCAGATGTGTCGGCTCGACTTGGCGAACTCAACGTCAACGCGCCCGCCAGCAACTTCTATGCGCTCGAAGCGTCGCGGCACCTCGGGCTCGGCGACGCGGGCGGCGTGCGGGTGGGGCTCGCGCCGTACAACAGTGAAGGCGATGTCGACCGTTTGCTCGAGGGGCTGCGGAGCATCATCTGAGCGCCAGCGCAGCACCAGAGAGCGCCCTCTGGTACCGTTGGCGCGAGACGAACGTATCGACTGCTGGTTCGCCATCGCCGTTGGCGAGGCGGCGTCTGGAAGCGGGTGTTTGAGTGCGTTATCGCCGCATGCCGATCGAAGTCGAATCGCCGGAGCAAATGGGCTACTCGACGATCACGAACAACCTGTCCGAGAGTTCGGTATCCGATAGACGACTGAGCGATCTTGGGCTGCCGATCGAACTCGACGACCTGCTGCTGTGCTACGGAGATCACCTTGGAGACCCGCCGCTGCGCGAAGCCATTGCGAGCCTCGGGTCCGGTCTTTCGCCCGAGGATGTTCTCGTCACACCCGGCGCGGCGACGGCTCTGTTCTGCACGGCGACGACAATGCTCGATCCGGGTGACCATCTCGTCGTCGTTCGCGCGAACTACGCCACGAACCTTGAAACACCGCGTGCGATCGGCGCAGACATCGATATCGTCGATCTCCGTTTCGAGGATGGCTGGGCTCTCGACATCGATCGGGTGCGATCGCTGGTCGAGCCAGGGCGAACCAAAATGATCAGCGTCACCTGCCCGCACAATCCGACGGGCACGATGATGTCCGAGTCCGACCTTCACCAGCTGGTCGAGCTGACCGAGGGCTCAGGGGCGGTGCTGCTCGTCGACGAGACGTACCGCGACTTGACTCACGGGGTCCAGCTTCCAATGGCGGCGACCCTGTCTCCGCGAGCCATCAGCGTCGCGTCGGTGTCGAAAGCCTACGGACTCCCGGGGTTGCGCATCGGCTGGGCCGTGACGACTGATCCCGAGTTGCGGCAGTTGCTGCTGGCGGCCAAGGAACAAGTTGTGATCTGCGGCTCTACGATCGATGAGCATATTGCCGGACGGGTGCTCGCCGACCGGGATAGGATTCTGTGCCCGATCCTGGACGACGTTCGACAGCGCGCGGCCATCGTGCAGTCGTGGATGGACGCCCAGACCATCTTCGAGTGGGTCGCGCCAAGCGGCGGTGTGGTGGGATTCGTGCGTTTCCGCGAGGAGTTCCTCGTCGACGAGCGGGCGTTCTACCGCTGCCTCCTCGCTGACTTCGGCACATACGTGGGCCCCGGACATTGGTTCGAGGTCAGCGACCGGTACTTCCGTCTCGGCTTCGGCTGGCCTACCCGGCAGGAGCTGATGAACGGTCTCGCAGGTCTGACAATAGCGGCCGAGCGCTCGAAGCGGTAGCGCTCCGGGCGGCGCGCGTTCTACCGGCCGTGAGCGGATTCTGGCGTTTCGTGTTCGAGATGCTCACCGTGATGCCGGCCGTGTTCGTGCTGATGGGCGAATCTGTTCGCCTTTACCGCTGCCTGGGCGTGCATCAAGATCCCCCAGGAACTTCTTGAGATACAGTTCCTGGGCTGGCGTTTTTCGTTGGCCCGGCTGCTCGCGACCCTCGTGGTGATCGTGCCGATGTCAAGCATCTTCCAGCGCATGTACGGAGCGGCTCACGGTGCGGGCAAGAGTGGGTAGGGCTCCCGGGCACCCGCTGCATGAGTCCATCGTTCTCGCGGCGTGGTTTTCCAACCCGGGTGAAGCGGGAATGCTGAAACGTAAGGGGCAGGTAGTGCGAAAGGGGTGCGCATGAGCCCGCTGCGTCGTCTTGGCATTGTCGCTGGCCTGCCGGTCCTAGCAGTATGGGTTCCGGTTCTTGCGGCCGGTCTGTGGTCGCTGCGATCGAGAAGTCGCCTGGGCCGCTCGGGCACACTGATCACCGCTGGCGTGTACCGGTACGTCCGCCATCCGCTCTACGCGGGCTTCAGCCTCTCGGCCGTCGGCCTGGGCCTTGTCCTCGGCAGCCGGGCGCTGACAGTGGGTGGCGCGGCGTGGCTGTTTGTGACACAGGCGTGGGCCGTGGGCGAGGAGCGCCAACTGAGCCGACGCTTCGGCCCCGCGTACGAGAGGTATCGGGCATCAACTCCGCGGCTGATTCCGGATGTCGCCCGATTCCTCGCCGAGGGAGCCCGGTGGGAGCCCAGCTCTCTCTCCGTGCACGCGGAGACGTCATAGGCCCGCTATTCTTGAACCTTCGGACCGGAGGCTGGCTGATGCATCGTCTTGGGCATCTCCACCGCGACCACGGTACCCTCGGCGCACACGACGCCGTCGACCGAGAGCGTCGAGGCGACGATGATCTTGCGGCCACTCATCTCGGTGACTCGTGCGCGGACTTCGAGTTCGGCATCGAGAGGGGTGGGCTTGCGGTAGTCCA
Source organism: Coriobacteriia bacterium (assembly GCA_038325105.1). GTDB lineage: Bacteria > Actinomycetota > Coriobacteriia > Anaerosomatales > Anaerosomataceae > WSXY01. Next base: position 4,441 of record JBBQIR010000022.1, on the reverse strand, counting down.
CGTGGAGCGAGGCCGTCACGTATCGCGGCGCGGGAGCGGTACCGGATTCGCGCCCGTCGCGCCGGCATGCTGCGGCCGAGGCGGTCGCGGTGCTATGGCAGTCGATCAACGACGCGATCAGGCCGCCGTAGACGTACGCCGGCGGGCCGGTGTGATATGGCCGTGGTCGGAAGCGGCAGACGGCCTCGTCGCCCTCCCAGAAGCTTCTGATCCGCAGTCCATCCTCGTTCAGACGTCCACAACCGTAACAATGACTGAGTTCATCGGGGTAGTAGTCCTGGAAGGCCATGTCGCTCATGCCGGGTCCGCCTTTACTGTCGGTGTCGCTGGGCGCAGTGTACCTGCGCACGCATCAAGGGTGGTGGAGTGACCGGTCACGATGGAGTCCCATAAGACGAACGCTATGCACGGGATGATAATCTTGTTCGGGCAAATGTGAAGAAATAGAGATAAGAGTCGCTATTGACGACGTAAGAATAGAGACTATAGTAGCGATGAAGGCGTGGTAAATAGAGAGAGAAGTCCCTAATGACTACCTCCGATAGAGCACGAGAAGCCCGCGAGGCGCTTGATCGCAAGTTCAACTCCCTAGGATCAGTTTCGGCGTACGCACCGCCGCAACGAGGGTGGATCCGAGCTATACGCGATGCTTTGGGGATGCCTGCTGCTGATCTAGCGGAGCGAATGGGCGTGACAGGCGCTACCGTGAGAGCGATGGAGAAGAGTGAGGCCAGCGGTGGCATCCGTCTGTCCACCTTGCGCCGCGCTGCCGAGGCGATGGACTGTAGCCTCGTGTACGCCCTAATCCCCAACGAAAGCCTTGAGGGTGCGGTTCGTCGGCAAGCGCAGAGGCTACTCGAACAACAGGAGGGGAGAGTCCGGCAGACCATGCTGTTGGAGGACCAGCTTGGCGATGATGCACTTCCAACGGCGTGGGAGAGGCGGCTTCAGTCATTGATCGACTCGCGCGGGCTATGGTCCCGGGAACATCACGAATCGTGACCAGCCAAGGGTTGTTTGACGAGCCTGCCGGTGCGACGCCATTAGATTCCGATGACGCCACGGGTCTGATCCCAACGTGGATTGCCACCAGAGGCGACCTCAACGACGTCGAACAGCAGAACATAGGTCGAGCAGTTGCCTGGGCATCTTCGAGGAATGGACCGAAGAGCCACGAGTCGCTGATGACTGAGCCGACAATGTGCGATCTGCACAGGCGAATGTTCGGAGATGTGTGGAAGTGGGCAGGGCACTATAGGCGCCACGACACGAACGTTGGCAGTCACTGGCCGTACATTCAGATGCAGGTTTTCGATCTCGTTGCAGATGTCGGTGCCCAGACTGTCGACGTTGAAGCCCTGCCTTGGTCAGCGGACGAGCTATCCGTGCGTTTTCATCACCGGCTGGTGCTCATCCACCCATTCCCGAACGGCAACGGGCGTCACTCTCGTCTAGCGGCGGATCTTCTGGTCGCGATGCTGGGGCGCCCTGTGTTTACATGGGGCGCTCGGGATCTTGGCGCAGCGGGAGATGCCCGCAGGTCGTACCTTGCCGCACTAAGGCACGCAGATAGATCACTGGACTACGAGCCACTCGTGGCCTTCGCCCGGTCCTGAAGGCGCGCAGCCCGCGACACTCGATTCGCTGATTCCGTAACGTGCGGCTCCGGCGGCAGGCTCTCGCTAGGCGTTTTCAGCTGTGGGGTGCGCCGATTGATATCGCGCCTGAACCGCTGAGAAAACCTCGTCGAACAGCTCGGGCGGACAGTGCAGGCGCATCACCGTGCGCCACGAATTCTTGAGGGCGATGACTCGCGAGCGCGGATAGACCTTGATGGAATGGACGCTTCCCCATGGAATGAGCGTCTTTTGTCGGGTCATGGCGAGCGTGCCGGCACCGGCCGTTGTGGGATTGAGCGCTAGCAGGCCGATGATCGTGACCAGCATGTTCATCTTCCGCTCGCGCTTCTCGGCGAAGTACTCCACGCCACGAGCGCTGACAACGAAACGCGCGCCTTGCCGATTGCCCAGGATCAGACTGGTGAGCACGAACAAGCCGAACATGATGCCCGCCGTGAGGAAGAACACCATGGCCGGCAAGATGATGAACTCGCCTTCCATCACGAGACCGGCCAGAGCGACGAAAAAGTACATCGCGACTACCGAGAGAAGGATCACGCGCACGAAGTCCCACACCATGAATCGACTAGTGAGGAGCGGGATGTCGAAGCGCCACTCGATGGAATCCGAGTTGGGCCGGGGGGCTGACTCTGAATCGGGGATCGGCACGGTGTCCAAGGAACCCTCCCGGTGGTAGGCGAAACACTATCGCTCTGTATCGTAGCAATAAGGACGGGTCCTGGCTTGCCGGGCGTGTGTACCGCTATAGTCAGTGGTACAGGGCGCTCACGTCGGGGGAGACGAGATGAGTAACGGTTCTGCGGGCTACTGCACCAGATGCGGGGCAGCACTGGTGGGCTCTGGTCGTTTCTGCACGAGCTGCGGAGCACCGCGACACTCTGCAGTCTCGCAGGGCGGTGCCGTCGCCACGTCAGCGCGCCAACCATCCGTGAGCGCCGCCAGTTCGTTTGCGGCTGCGGCATCAATGGCAACAGGCCTGCCGTGGCAGACGATCATCGCCGGCCAGGTGCCCGATCTCAGCTCGATGCTTGCGCGCGTAGCCATACCGACGGCGCAGAAAGTCGTGAATCGCTCCCTCAGACGCCCGGGGCTCGCTCTGGCCGTCACCACCGTGCTGGACCTGTTCGTCGCGGGCATCACGGGCGGCGGCACGGCCGTCTCGGCGGCGATTCCCCGTGTGATCGGCGGAGGCGCAACCGCGCTGCTGTCGATGATCACCGGCAAAAAGGGTGGCGCGCTGCGCGGCCTCACCGGCATTGTCTCGCTCCTCACCGCGCTCGTGCAGGTGTTCTCGTTGCTCGTGACGTTCGTGAGCGGGCTTCGTGACGGAGCGTCCCTGACCACGTTGGCACCGATGGCGATTGCGACCGGCTCTGCCACGGTCATGGCGCTCAAGACCGCATCCGTGGCCTTGAGGAGGCGGTCATGATGCGCGCGTTTCGCACCCGAACCCTTCGCCGTCTCGCCGCGTGGAGCGGGCTTCTGTCAATCGCTGCCCTGTTGTCGCTTCCCACGATTGCATTCGCCGAGAGTCTGCTCGTTTCCGACTATAAGGTGCCCAAAGAGGCCGCGCCCGGTGACGACCACAGCGACGGCTGGTATGTCATCGACGAGAGTGGCGTCGCTAACTCCGAGTACAGTGAACCCCTGTTCAACGCACGGACTCTACGAGGTGCCGATGGTTTCAACGGCCTTGATTGGTCCGCAGTCGGAGAGGTGGACGCCCGGGTCATCGGCCGCGGCTACCGCTCCGACAAGCGCTACACGCCGTTTACCTCGTTTGAGGACTTCGCCGCACGCTCGTCGCAGATCCTGCCGAGTGAGGACTATCTGTTCCGCCCCTTAGATGACCCCTCGCTGCGTATATGGGAGGGAGCGAAGAAGACGACGCTCGGGGGCCTCGAGGCGTACATGAATCACTCGACTGTGCGACTTGAGTACGCGGACGGGGTCGGGGAAGCAGAGTATGGCGACACCTGGGTCTACTGGATTCCCGCCGCAAGCGACAGCGGGATCCTCGTCACCGCATTCTCGTCCGCGTACTGGTCGGAGCAAACCGGAACCACATCGGGTGAGCATTACGGCTATGAGCTCGATTCCATGACCGCCGAGGTCAAGTCGGTCCTCGCGTCGCTCAGGTTTTACCCGCTCGATGGCACCGCCGCGGGCTCGGACGTGCCCGGTACGGAAGGCGGAGACGCCTCGCCCTGGCGCACGGTCGTGGGGCTCATCGGGGCCGTTGCGGCTGCAGCGACCGCTATCGCGGGTGCAGCGGCAAGCGCGCGTGCGAAGAGTGGCAAAGAGGAGCCCGCGCCCGACCAGCCTATCGGCTACGTGCTGCAACTCTCCTCGGCCAGGCTGACGGTGAGCGAGGCGCACTCAGCAGCGTTCACGGTGCAAGTATTCCGGGTGCTGCCGAACGGTTCTTACCAGGCGGCGACCGAGGCCGCCATTTCGCTGGCGGCGTCCGCGGGCGTGAGCGTCGACCCCGCTGCCGGGAACGGCACGCTGTCCGCGAACGTCTGGCAGACCGGCACGGTCGCTGTTGGCTCCGGCATCACGGTGACGGCAACGACGGCGCTCGGCACGACCTCGGCACAGGTGCCGGTCACGGCTGCCGGAGAGAGCCGTATCGCGACCCGGTTCGAGCCCGCAGGCAAGCTCGAACTGCGCACAGAAGGCGACGACTCAGTCACGCTCGTGGCCGCCGTGGAGCTGCTGGGCGATGACGGCGCATCAGGCGTCGACCCGGCGGCTATCCGTGCCTCGATCACCTTTGCCGAGGACTCCGAGTGGCTCGA
>JBBQIR010000021.1:0-29273 GCA_038325105.1 Coriobacteriia bacterium | reverse complement strand
CGCCCGGCTCGGTGCCTACTTGGCGGCCTCGAGCACCTCGATGAGCACGGTCTCAACCGCTGCCGCAGCGTCGCCGCTGTTCGCATCCGGGTAGAAGTCGCCGATGACGCTTGGCTTGAGTGTGCTGATGAAGCGCTCGCCGTTCTGCTCGTACACCACAACGGGGCAGGGGAGCATGAGTGCGATCTTCGGGTCGGCGGCCAGCACCGCATGCGCGTGTTTGGCGTTGCACGTCTCGATGATGGTGAGCGGCTCGCGTTCGAACCCGCGCTCTGCGAGCGTCTCCTGGACGTCGTGCACGAACTGCACACGGAAGTTGTGCTCGGTCAGCGCTGTCTGCACGTCGGCGACTGCCTCATCGAAGCTCTTATCGGTGGAAACGGTGTAGTCGAACTGCATGGTAGATCCTCCTCTTGGGAGCCGCACGTACACGGCACGTGTGTGTTCTGGATAGCCTACTCCGCTGCCGCAAGAAATACCATAAGGGGTATCCGATGAGGACGCACAGACGCGCTCCGCGTGCGGGATGTGCGGCGCTCACGCATTCGCGTGGCACGGCGTCCTCGCGTACAATCACCCGTGCGGGCGCGCCGCTGTGAGCCGCCCACAACATCAAGGAGGCCGCACTATGGCGAAGCACACCGTTACCCTCATCCCGGGAGATGGCATCGGCCCCGAGATCACCACCGCGATGCGCCGCGTCGTCGAAGCGACCGGCGTCGATATCGAGTGGGAGATCGCCGATGCAGGCGAGCACGTGATGGCCGAGTACGGCACCCCGCTGCCGGAGCACGTCATCGAGGCGTGTCGCCGCAACAGAGTCGCAATCAAAGGCCCCGTCACGACGCCGGTGGGCACCGGCTTCCGCAGCGTGAACGTCGCGCTTCGCAAGGAGCTCGATCTGTACGTGAACCTTCGCCCGGCGTTCTCGATCCCCGGCACCGGCGCGCGGTACGACGACATCGACATCGTCATCGTCCGTGAGAACACCGAGGACCTGTACGCAGGCATCGAGTTCGAACTCGGCAAGCCGGAGACCGCGGAACTCATCAAGTTCTGCGCCGACAAGGGCGCCGGGGTCATCCGTCCCGACTCGGGCATCTCACTCAAGCCGATCTCGGTCACCGGTTCCGAGCGCATCGTGCGCTACGCGTTCGAGTACGCGCTCGCCAACGACCGCAAGAAAGTTACTGCTGTGCACAAGGCGAACATCCTCAAGTACTCCGACGGCCTGTACCTGGACGTCGCACGCAAGGTCGCTGCCGAGTACGCGGGCCGGGTCGAGTTCGAGGACCGCATCGTGGACATGACGTGCATGGGCCTTGTGCTCTATCCCGAGCAGTTCGACGTCGTCGTGCTTCCGAACCTTTACGGAGACATCGTCTCGGACCTTGCCGCAGGTCTCATCGGGGGCCTCGGTATGGCGCCGGGGGCGAACATCGGCTCAGAGTGCGCGGTCTTCGAGCCGGTTCACGGCAGCGCGCCGAAGTACACCGGCAAGGATATGGCGAACCCGACCGCCGAGATTCTCACGGCCGTTCTCATGCTCAAGCATCTCGGTGAGAACGATGCTGCCGAGAGGATTCTCGCGGGCGTACGTGCAGTCCTCGCAGAGGGCACCAACGTCACCTACGACATCAAGCGCACCAACACCGGGTCGACCGATGGCGCCGTAGGCACGCAGGCGTACGCCGACGCCATCATCGCGAAGCTCTAGCAATGAGTGACCGGGAGACCGGAATGACCGAGAGACCGCCAGGGGCTACGAGTGCGACCGAGTGGGCGCGCATCGCGCGCCGTCGTCGGGTACTCGTGTGGAGCGGCGCGGGTCTTGCGGTCGTAGCTGTTGTAGCAGCCGTTCTCTTCTTGCTGCTGACGGGCGGGAACGACGGCGGCGATCCCGCGACGTTCGATCCCGTTGACCGCGGCGCGGAATCCTCGGCCACAACGAGCGGCACGGATGCGACGTCGGGCGCCGAGCCGACGTCGCATCCGGGCGCATCGTCGGGCACAACCGGGTCCGCGAACCCGACGGCGACCCCGGGGGCGCAGGGTACGTGCAGGATCGCGTACCGTCGCGCGGGGGTGCTCTACGTCGCCGACCCGGACGGGTCCGATGAGGTTCGCGCCGCAGCCTCGGTAGAGGGCGCCTTCTCGATCGCACCGGACGGCCGGACGCTCGCGCTCGTTGACGCGACGACAGGCACGCTCGCGCTCTACGACCTTGCGACCGGCGCTCGGGTCGCTGTCGGTCCTGCGAACCAGGAAATGCCGGTGTGGCCGGTCTCCTCGGCGTGGGTGGTGTACTCGACCGGCAGCGGTTCGGGCGCGCGGGTGCTGCGCGTCGATCGGGATGGCCGCAACGCAAAGACGCTCTTCACCGGTGGGGAAGCGGCGGTTTCGCCGGACGGTGCGGTGGTGTGCGGCATCGCTCACGCGCCGAGCGGGGCATCGTCGGTAGTCGTCTACCACGGAGGTCGTGCTGCATCGCTGCCGGTTGCGGGGTACGCAACCGACGTTGCCTGCAGTAGCACCCGGGTGTTCTACTCGCTTGCCGGTGATGACGGGGCGGATTCCAGCATCCGTTCGATGTCGCTTGACGGTGGCGATGTCCTCACTATCCGGACAGGTCCTCAGGCGGGTTCCCGGGTGTCGTTCCAGGACCTCTGCCTCAAGCCCGACGGCACGAGAGTCGCCTTCACCGAGGCGGGCGATGACGGTTACTCGCGCCTCTTCGTGATGGGTGTGGACGGCGGGGGTTCCCGCACCCTCTCGGTCCGTCGGGACGACTACCCGATGTGCTGGGGCTGTGACGGGCGTCTGTACTTCATCGAGGGAAATGCGATCCAGGGCGAAGCGACTAAGCTCATGGGGGTCGGCGCCGACGGCACCGGTCGGGTCGTGATCGTTGAGGGCGCGTCTCGCTAGGACATCCGGAGCGAAAGCACCTCATCCACAACAGTTCGTGTCTGCGCGATGAGGCGTTCCTCGGCACCCTCCCGGAGATGCAATCCGGGGTCGGCCAGGAGGTCGGCAGGCAACGTGCGCCTGAGAAGCGAACCCGCGAGCAGCGTCCATGCCTTCGGCACCGCCGACTCCCACGCGTAGCCGCCTCCACCGAGTGCGACGAGATGCCCCTCGCACACCTCATCAGAGAGTGCCGAGATGCCCTCCACGAGCCATGCGTAGCCACCGAGGGTGAGTCCCAGCGATGTGAGCGGGTCGTGGTGGAGTGCGTCGGCGCCGTTCTGGCTGACGATGAGATGTGGCGCGAAGTCGCGTACGACCGGGGCCACAACGGCATCGAAGGCGAGCCGGTAGCAGGCATCGCTCGCGTAGGGAGGAAGCGGCACGTTGAGCGCCGTGCCGAGGCCGGCGCCGGCGCCGCGCTCATCGGGGAAGCCGGTACCCGGGTAGAGCGCACGTCCGGTTTCGTGGATCGACACCGTGAGTACCCGGGGGTCTTCGTAGAAAGCCTCTTGGACGCCGTCGCCGTGGTGCGCGTCGATGTCGATGTAAGCGATTCGCATCGAGGGCCGATGATCGAGCGCCCACGCGACGGCCACCGCGGGATCGTTGTACACGCAGAATCCGGCGGCACGGTCGCGGTGTGCGTGATGCAGACCGCCGGCGATGCTGAGTGCGCGTTCGGCAGCGCCGCTAATGACCGCGCTCACTGCCGTGATCGACGCGCCGGCTACAAGAGAGGCAGCCTCGTGCATGCCAGCGAATGCGGGAGTGTCTCCGTCGCCGAGGCCGCGACCGAGCGGGGAAGCGAAGGGGGTGGTTGACGCTGATGCGACGGCATCGACGTAGGCAGAGTCATGCACGCGCTCGAGGTCTTTGCGGGTGGCGGGCTCCGGTGCGGCTACGTCGAATCCGCCGGAGCCGAGCAGGTCGTGCTCACGCATGAGGTCGATCGAGCGTGTGACGCGTTCCGGACGCAACGGATGTGTCGGCCCGAAGTCATAACGGGCGAGGCGCTCGTCGAATACGAGGATTGCGGTCATCAGATACTCCGCGTAGCCGGGCACGTTCTACACGTCGATTCTACGCTTCGAGTGCATTAACAAGCATGTTGGATAGCGTTCAGGCTTACTCAGACATGCTCAGCGGTCTTGACTGGCCAGGGGAATCCGCTAATAATTCACGATACCTCGCAGTCGGAGCGCAACGTCGCGCCGGGGCCGGACGTGAGGGTCTGAAGCGCTGATCCGCCATCCGTATCTGGGCGCCTGGGTGGCGGGGAGCTGGTGGCGCAACCGGCAGAATGCAGTCTGGTGGTTTGAGCGCATACGCGCCGAGCAACGACTGCGCGAGTGATTGGCCGGTCCGAACGAGGGGGTCCAGTAGTGAACCTGAAATGGGTACGTGCCGTTGTCTTGTGCTGTCTTGTGAGCGCTTTCGCACCAGCCGCAAGCGCATCGGCCTCGGTCCTTCCTACAACGATGCCCGCAGGTAACGACGCGTGTCTCTCATGCCATGACGTGAGCGGGGGTGCCGCAGTCACGGTCGATTTTGGGGTGGGCACGGTCAATCGCACCACCGCATGCAATAAATGCCACTGGATCAGCCCCCACCCGAACCACTACCCCGATGATGCGTGTCAGGAGTGTCACTCCGGGTGGGATTGGGCCGCAAGGACGGACATGTACAAGTCCGTGGCCTTTACACCGTACGGATACTTCACATCCGCTATCTCCCCGGCTACGAGTCCCGCGAACCTGCACAGGATACATACCCGACGTAGTTGGCCCGCCGAGAGTACCGAGTACTCGCCGGCATGCGATGGCTGTCACGCTGCCGCTGCGTGTGATGCATGCCATGACGGCGCAGTGTCGCATGGGACGCATGGTCTCGGGGGCGATTCGGCCGTAGGTACACCCACTGTCGGGACACCTGCGAACCTTACGCGTGGCGTCCCGCCGGGCGAGATTGCGTGGACCGAGCGTACCGTCGATGAGCAGTCGAGTTGCGCAGCAGCCTCGTGCCACGCAGGCATCGCATCATCAATCTTCATCGATGAGACATCAGCCGAGGTGATACGCACCGGCACATGGCAGACGACGGTTGGGTCGACCTACACCGGCGGCTCGTATTCGACCGCTACGAACGCCGGCGCGAGCGCGGATCTCGACTTCTACGGTACGGGTATCGTCTGGATCGGCCTTCAGAATGAGTTCTGCGGCATAGTCGAGGTCTACCTGGATGGTTCGCTCAGGGCGACTGTCAACCCCTACTACAGTAAGTGGGGTCCGAACAAGGCGATCTTTGTGGCGGAGAACCTCCCCCGCGGCAATCATCACCTTCGCATCGTCAACACCGGGCTGACAACGGGCGTTCGCGCCTATATGACGCTCAATGGGTTCCGGGTTCACGATGAGAAGCAGGACTTTGAGGTGTCTCCAGACTGCTCGAACTGCCACCAGCAGCACGGGAATCTCACGGCACTCCACGAGAGCAGCTGGTCCATGGAGGGCTGCACGGGAGACGCCTGTCATCCGTCACGACGGCTCGATGAGATTCACGACCGTTCGATTCCGGACGGCACGTGCGACGTCTGTCACGGTGCCGACGTGTCTGCCGCTGTTTCTGATGCGGTGAGCGCCGGCGTGACCGCGTGCAACGGGTGCCACACCGGTGTCGCGGAAGGGAGCGGGCACCGCACGGTGCACGGAGCCGATCCTGCGCTGGTCGACGCGAATGGCGTCCCGCAGTACGGCTACTACACCGGGTCGCTCAGCACCGCTCCTACATCCGACTGCACGATGTGCCACACGTCGAACCTGGTTGACGAGCACATGGGGATTGCCGGCGTGCGTACGCCGCGTGAGGACATCGATGGCGATGCCCTTACGTGCGCAACGTGTCACGACTCGGCACGGTTCGAGGTGCTCGGAGCGATTGTTGCCGGAACCACTGCGTGCGAGGCATGCCATCCGGTGCACGGTCCGGTGTTCGGAGCAACGCACGACAGCACGTTCACGCCCACGGGTGACGGCGGATGTTCGGGCTGTCACGATGACAACCTGGTAGACGAACATGAGGCGCTTACGACGACTTCCGACGGTCGGGTCCTCACCGGATGCGCGCTCTGCCACGACAATACGGCGGGCGCGCGTGGGCTTGCGGTTCAGACTGCGATCGACGTCACCAACGACACCCGCTGCACGGCATGCCATGCGGCGTATCACGCGGGTGCCGTCCAGAGTCACACGGCCACATCGGACGCAAGCATCTCCGGATGCGGTGCATGCCACAAAGACGGGCTCAGCAACGCCGGATTCGACATTACGGCCGTACATGCTGATGTCACGACACCCGGGCCGTGCAAGGTCTGTCACGCGAACCTGTCACGTGTTCCTGACATCACGGCCGAGACGCCGGAATGCGGCTCATGTCATGCGACCCAGGGCACGGATTACCACTCGCGGATGACGTCCGCACACACCTACACGGCGATGGACCCGACCTGCACGGGTGGTGGCTGTCATGCTGCGAATGCTCTGCCCGCAGCGCATGAAGCCTATCTCTCGCGCTATCCGGAGTACTCCACCACCTGCGCGCTCTGCCACGGGAACGCAGATCCAGCGCGCATCGACTGGGCAACGGCGAACGCGAACTGCTCGACCTGTCACACCGTGCATGGCGATATCGCAGTGCTTCATACCGCGACGTCGAGCGCCGATTGCGTCGTGTGTCACCGGAGTGCCGATGTTCGCGTCGTACACGCGGCGACGCCCGCGGCGTCGTGCTCTGTTTGCCACAACCAGACGCTCGATCTGAGTGGCAAGACAACGCGCTGTACGGATTGCCATGAGGGGCATGGAGATCTGGGCGCGCTGCACACGTCGAGCTGGACGCTGGACGGTTGCAAGGCCGCCGGCTGCCATCTGACGAACGAGCTCGTGGCTGAGCACGAGCAGTGGGATCCGACGGACACCTGCCTGCTGTGCCACGGCTCAGCGGTCAGCGCGACCGTTTCAGGTGCGGTCGTTGCAGGCAAGACGAACTGCGATGCGTGTCATACGACGCTCGTCGCCGCCAGCGCGCACCATAGCCTTCACAACTCGGCGAGCGTGAACAACCGTGGTTGCTTCAAATGCCACAACGCATACCTCGACACCGAGCACGCCAACCGGGGTCTTAACTGCAGCGTCTGTCACGACGCTGCTATGGTCGATGCGCTCACAAAAGCCGCGGTTGCGCGCGGGGACCGTCGCTGCACCGCATGCCACGGCGCTCAGCCGCACCGCAAGCGCTAGCAGCACCATTGCTCCAGCTGGCGAGATCCGGCCGCGTGCGCGCCGGGTCTCGCCTCTGTTGTAGGCGGAGTCCTGACCTGCTGCGCTGTTGCCTGGTCGTAACCTCTCGGCTATACTCGCGTTTCAATCACCACATAGCGCAATGGCTTTGACGGGGAAACTAGAGGTCAATCCCAGCAGCAGAGAGTCGGGGACGGTGGAAGCCCGACGCGGGACGCTTCGAAACTCACCCCTGAGCCACCCGGAAGAACGGACCGGCAAGCGTTCGCGGACGACCTTCGCGGCAGCCGGGACAAGTAGGTCGGGTCGGTGGCATCCGTTACCTGCCGCATGAGAGGGTGCCTGTCGTTTCCGGCCACCCTGTGAGTTTCGCGTTGCATGCGGCACCGGCGGATCCGCCGTCCCCTGGAGAAGGTGGACGCATGGAGCTTCGCAGCGACCGCATGAAGAAAGGCCCCGCCCGGGCGCCCCACCGCAGCCTGCTCAAGGCTGACGGACTCACCGACGAGGAAATCGCCCGACCGATTATCGCGGTCGTAAACTCCTCGAACGAGATCATCCCGGGTCACCTCCAGCTTGACGCGATTGCCGACGCCGTGAAGGCGGGCATTCGGATGGCTGGCGGCACACCGCTCGAGTTCTCAACGATAGGCGTGTGCGACGGCATCGCCATGGGTCACGCGGGGATGCGGTACTCGCTCGCATCGCGCGAGATCATCGCCGACTCGGTCGAACTCGTCATCGAGAGCCACGCGTTCGACGCGATGGTCATGATTCCCAACTGCGACAAGATCATCCCCGGCATGCTCATGGCTGCCGCGCGTCTCGACATCCCCACGGTGGTCGTCTCGGGCGGTCCCATGCTTGCCGGCAAGTGGCAGGGTCGCGACGTTGACCTCGACACCGTCTTCTCGACCGTCGGCGCCGTACGTGCCGGTACGGTTTCCGAGGAGGAGATGTGCCAGCTTGAGAATGCGGCATGTCCGACGTGCGGCAGTTGTGCCGGCCTCTTCACGGCGAACTCGATGAACTGCCTCACCGAGGCGATCGGCATGGGACTTCCCGGCAACGGCACCATCCCCGCCGTCTACAGCGAGCGTATCCGTCTCGCAAAGCACGCCGGCATGCAGGTCATGGAGCTGCTCAAGAAGGGCATCACGGCCCGCGACATCATGACGCCGGCCGCCATCCGCAATGCGATGACGCTCGACATGGCGTTCGGCGGCTCGAGCAACACCGTGCTGCACCTCACGGCAATCGCCCACGAAGCGGGCGCGGACATCACGCTCGACGACTGGGCCGAGGTGAGCGCCCGTACACCAAACCTCGTTCGGATCTCGCCGGCCGGTGCGTTCCACATGGAGGATCTCTACTTCGCCGGCGGCATCCCCGCCATCATGGCCGAACTTGCCAAGCGGGATCTCATCGATGAGAGCGTCATGACCGTCACAGGCGAGAAGCTTCACCACAACCTTAAAGACGTGAAGGGCGCCGACGGTGTCGTCATCCACTCGATCGACGAGCCCTACTATGCCGAAGGCGGGCTGCGCGTGCTCAAAGGCAACCTCGCCCCGCGCGGCTGCGTCGTCAAGCAGTCGGCCGTCCCCGTGGAAATGCGGCTGCACACGGGTCCCGCGCGCGTGTTCGATTCCGAGGAGGCCGCAGTCGATGCGATCCTCGGCAAGAAGATCGTTGTCGGCGACATCATCGTGATCCGCCACGAGGGTCCGAAGGGCGGGCCCGGGATGCGCGAGATGCTCGCGCCGACCTCGGCCGTGAAGGGGATGGGCCTCGCCGGTAGCGTGGCGCTCATCACCGACGGCCGGTTCTCGGGGGCTACCTCCGGTGCGTCAATCGGCCACGTCAGCCCGGAGGCGGCCGAGGGCGGTCCGATCGCACTCGTTGAGGAGGGCGACGTCATCGAGATAGACATCGATGCCGGCACCATCACGCTTAACGTGACCGACGAGCGCCTCGCGATGCGTCGACAAGTGTGGACAGCACCTGCGCCGAAGATCACCACCGGGTATCTCGCGCGATACGCGCGGTTCGTTTCGAGCGCGGATGAAGGGGCGGTGCTCTCGTGATTCGTACGGTTCGAACGCGACAGTCACAGGAGGTGACGAGATGATAATGTCCGGCGCTCAGGCCCTGGTGAAGTCACTTCAGAACGAGGGGGTCGAGGTCGTCTTCGGGTATCCCGGCGGCGTCGCGCTGCCGATCTTCGACGCGCTCTTCGAAGTTGAAAGCCCGCGCACGATTCTCGTCCGTCACGAGCAGGCCGCGGTACACGCCGCCGACGGGTACGCCCGCGTCACAGGCAAGCCGTGCGCCGTCATCGTGACGAGTGGTCCCGGCGCGACGAACACGGTTACCGGCATCGCGAACGCGTTCATGGATTCGGTACCGATGGTTGTCTTCACGGCTCAGGTCGCGACCCATGTCATCGGCACCGACGCGTTCCAGGAGTCGGACATGACCGGGATCACCATCCCGATCACGAAGCACAACTACCTGGTGAAGCACACCGAGGAACTCCCCGAGGTCATCAAGGAGGCGTACCACATCGCCTCGACAGGCCGTCCGGGGCCGGTCCTCGTCGACCTTCCGGTTGACGTGAGTAAGGGCGAGATCGACTACGTCTATCCGGAGAATGTGAACCTTCCCGGCTACAAGCCGACCTTCAAGGGGCACACGAAGCAGATCAAGCAGGCTGCCGCGCTCATCGCCAAGGCACGTAAGCCGCTCCTGTACGCGGGTGGCGGCGTGCTGGCGTCCGGCGCGTGGAAGGAGCTCAAGGAACTCGCTGAACTCATGCAGCTGCCGGTCGTCACGACACTCATGGGCAAAGGCGCCTTCCCCGAGGACCACCACCTGCACATCGGCATGCCGGGCATGCACGGCGCCAAGTACACCAACTACTCGATCACCGAGACCGACCTGCTCATCGCCGTGGGCGTGCGCTTCGACGACCGCGTCACCGGCAAGCTCGCGACGTTCGCGAGCAAGTCGAAGGTCATCCACATCGACGTCGACCCCGCCGAGATAGGCAAGAACAAACCGGTAGACGTGCCGATCGTCGGCGATGCGAAGAACGTGCTCGCAGCGATTGTTGCGGAACTGCGCAAGATGTCGGCCGAGCCGCATACCGATGCGTGGATGCGCGTCATCGACGACTGGCGAAGCCGCTACCCGCTCCACTACCACAATCCCGACGGTGTTCTCATGCCTCAGTACGTGGTTGAGCGCATCCGCGAACTCACCAAGGATCGTCCGACGGTCATCACGACCGAGGTCGGGCAGAACCAGATGTGGTCGTGCCAGTACACGCACATCCGTGAGCCGCGCACGTGGGTGTCCTCGGGTGGTCTCGGGACGATGGGCTTCGGGTTCCCCGCCGCCATGGGAGCCCAGATCGGGCGGCCCGAGCACCTCGTTGTCGATATCGCCGGAGACGGCAGCATCCAGATGAACATCCAGGAGCTGGCGACGGCGAAGATCAACCACATCCCCGTCAAGATCGTGATCCTCAACAACGGCGTCCTTGGCATGGTGCATCAGTGGCAGGAGCTCTTCTACGGCGAGCGCTACGCGTCATCGGTCCTCGACCAGGACTGTCCGGACTTCGTGAAACTCGCCGAGGCGTACGGGTGTCTCGGCCTGCGGGTGACGGTTCCCGAGGAGCTCGATGCTGCGCTGCTGCAGGCATTCGAGTACGACGGACCGGTCATTGTGGACTGCCGGGTGCCGTCGAGCGAGAACGTCTACCCGATGGTTGCCCCCGGCGGCTCGATCGACGAGATGCTCGGCGGCATACCGGGAGGTCCCGTGAGCGAGATGCTTGACGACGAGTTCCTTGAGGAGGTGTGGGAGTAATGGCACACACGCTGTCAGTGCTCGTAGAGAACAAGCCGGGCGTCCTCATGCGCGTCGCTTCGCTCTTTGCACGACGGGGATTCAACATCGACTCGCTCGCGGTCGGCGTGACCGAGGACTCGACGCTCTCGCGCATGACGATCGTCGTCTCGGCGGAAGACACCCCGCTTGAGCAGGTGACCAAGCAGCTCCACAAGCTCATCAACGTAATCAAGGTCCAGGACCTCGATCCGAAGGAGATGACCGATCGCGAACTCGTGCTCTTCAAGGTGAACGCTCCGCCGGAGCGCCGCCACGAGATCATCGAGATTGCGAATGTGTTCCGCGCGAAGATCGTGGATGTCGGCAAGCAGAGCCTCACTATCGAGGCGACCGGCACCGGGGACAAGCTCCTCGCGATGGAAGACCTGCTGCGCGCGTATGGCATCAAGGAACTCGCACGTACGGGCAAGATCGCGCTCGCACGTGGTTCGAAGGACGCATAAGCACCACACCGAAACCGACAGGCACGTCCCGGGGGACCGGGTCTCATTCAGGAGGACATGATGGCCACTGTTTACTACGAGAAGGACTGCGATCTGAGTCTCATCCAGGCACGCAAGGTAGCTGTTATCGGCTACGGCAGCCAGGGTCACGCGCATGCGCTCAACCTGCACGACTCCGGCGTTGACGTTCGCGTGGGCCTCCGGCCCGGCTCAGCGTCGTGGGACAAGGTCAAAGAGGCCGGTCTCAAGGTCATGACCCCGCGCGAGGCGGCTGCCGAGGCGGACTTCGTGATGATTCTCACGCCCGATGAGACACAGTCGCACACGTACTACTCGGAGATTCACGAGTCGATGGCTCCGGGCAAGGTGCTCGCGTTCGCACACGGCTTCAACATCCACTTCGATCAGATCGTTGCGCCCGAGGGCGTTGACGTCGTCATGATCGCCCCCAAGGGCCCCGGCCACATGGTTCGCCGCGTCTTCACCGAGGGCTCCGGCGTGCCGTGCCTCATCGCCGTGCACCAGGACGCGAGCGGCACGGCGACCGAGCTGGCGCTGGCCTACGCCATGGGCATCGGCGGCGCACGTGCCGCCGTTATCGAGACCACGTTCGAGGAAGAGACCGAGACGGACCTCTTCGGCGAGCAGGTCGTGCTCTGCGGCGGCCTTACGCACCTCGTGCAGGCGGGCTTCGAGACGCTCGTCGAAGCCGGTTACCAGCCCGAGATCGCGTACTTCGAGTGCATGCACGAGGTGAAACTCATCGTGGACCTCATGTATGAGGGCGGCATGGCCAAGATGCGCGACTCCATCAGCAACACCGCCGAGTACGGCGATTACGTGACCGGCCCGAAGATCGTCACCGATGAGGTGCGCGAGGCGATGGCCGAGGCCCTCTGGGAGATCCAGAACGGCACGTTCGCGCGCAACTGGATCCTCGAGAACCGCGCGGGTCAGCCGCACTTCAAGGCGATGCGCCGCATCCACGCCGAGCACCTCATCGAAGAGGTCGGTTCAGAGATGCGGTCAATGTTTGCATGGATCAAGAAAGACTAGGGGGAGTATTCAACATGAAGAAGCAGTACCTGATGACACCGGGGCCGACCCCGGTACCCGCCGAGGTCATGCTCAAGATGGCGGCGCCGATCATCCACCACCGGACGCCGGACTTCTCGGCGGCCTTCAAGGATGCGGTCGAGGGCCTCAAGTACGTGTTCCAGACCGAGAGCGACGCGCTTCTGTTCGCCTGTTCGGGCACGGGTGTCATGGAGTCCGCGATCGTGAACTGCTTCTCGGCGGGTGACACGGTCATCGTGTGTCGCAACGGCAAGTTCGGCGACCGCCAGAAGCTCATCTGCGAGGCGTACGGCGTGAACGTCATCGACCTCAAGTACGGGTGGGAAGAGGTCGTGAACACTGCCGACGTGGCGAAGACCCTTGCCGAGAACCCGGGCGTGCGCGGCGTTATCGTGACGCAATCCGAGACCTCGACGGGCGTGCTCAACGACGTCAAGACGATCGGCGAGATCGTGAAGGGCTACGACGAGTGCGTCCTCATCGTCGACTCCATCACGGGCATCGGTGCAGTGGAGTGCAAGACCGACGAGTGGGGCCTCGACGTGGTCATGACCGGCTCGCAAAAAGGCCTCATGCTTCCGCCGGGCCTCGCGGCCTGCACCGTGAGCGCGAAGGCATGGAAGGCGTACGAGCGCTCGACGCTGCCGAAGTTCTACTTCGACTGGATGAAGTACAAGAAGAACATCGAGAAGGACACCACGCCGTTCACGCCCGCGGTGACGCTCGTGCTCGGCCTCAACGAGTCGCTCAAGATGATTCGGGAAGAGGGCATCGAGAACGTCATTGCCCGGCACAGCATGCTCGCCGAGGCCACCCGCAAGGGCTCCGAGGCGCTCGGGCTCAAGCTCTTCGCACCCGCCGAGGGTCGCGGCAGCGCGGTCACGCCGGTGTGGGTGCCCGAGGGTGTCGACGGCAAGGCCATCGTCAAGATCATGAAGAGCAAGTACGGCGTGACGATCGCCGGCGGCCAGGACGACTACGCGGGCCGGATCTTCCGCGTGGGGCACCTCGGCTACTTCGGCGAGTTCGACATCATCACAACGCTCGCGGCGCTTGAGATGACGCTTGCCGAGCTTGGGTACACATTCGAGCGCGGCGCCGGCATCAAAGCCGCCGAAGCCGTCTTTATGGGGGAGTAGACAGATGAAAGTACTGATCGCTGACAAGATCTCCGATACCGGCATCGAGAAGCTTCGCGAGGCGGGGCTTGAGGTCGACGTCAAGACCGGACTGCCCGAGGCCGAACTGGTCGCCATCATCGCGCCGTACGATGCGCTTGTCGTGCGTTCGGCAACGAAAGCGACGCGCCCGATCATCGAGGCCGCAGACAACCTGAAGATCATCGGCCGCGCGGGTGTCGGCGTGGATAACGTCGACGTCGTCGCAGCGACCGAGCGCGGCGTCGTCGTGTGCAACGCGCCGACCTCCAATATCGTGTCGGCCGCCGAGCAGACGATCACGCTCATGCTCGCGAGCGCGCGCAACACGGCGCAGGCGAACCAGAGTATGCACGCGTGCAAGTGGGAGCGTTCCAAGTTCACCGGCACCGAGGTCTACGAGAAGACGCTCGGTATCGTCGGGCTCGGCCGCATCGGGACGCTCGTGGCCGAGCGGGCCCGCGGCCTGGGCATGAAGCTCGTCGGCTACGACCCGTACCTGTCCGAGGAGCGCGCGGCTGCTCTCGGCGTGGAGCTCGTGCCGAGCGTTGACGAACTGCTGCCGAAGGCGGACTTCATCACGGTGCACCTGCCGAAGACGAAAGAGACGATCGGCATGTTCGGCGAGGCGCAGTTTGCAAAGATGAAGACTGGCGTGCGCCTCATCAACACCGCGCGCGGCGGTATCTACCAGGAAGACGCGCTCGTGGCCGCGCTCAAGAGCGGCAAAGTCGCCTCGGCGGCCATCGACGTCTTTGAGGTCGAGCCGTGCACGGAGTCGCCGCTGCACGCGATCGAGAACGTCATTCTCACGCCGCACCTCGGCGCGTCGACCGATGAGGCGCAGGATCGCGCCGGCGACCAGATCGCCGAGCTCGTCATCGCCGGACTCAACGGCGACATGGTGCCCACGGCCGTCAACATCGCGCCGGTCGCACCCGACGTCATGGAGAAGGTCGGCCCGTACATCTCGCTTGCCGAAAGCCTCGGCACCGCACTCGCGCAGTTCGCGACCGACGGCATCACCGAAGTCGACGTCCTCACGATCGGTCAGCTTGCCGATACCGACACGCGCATCCTCAAGACGGCCGTGCTCAAGGGCCTTCTCGGCCGGGTAACCGACGAGTCCGTCAACTTCGTCAACGCCGGCTACTACGCCGAGCAGCGTGGCCTCAAGGTCACCGAGACCAAGCGCGCCGAGACGCACGACTACACCAACATGCTTGTTGTCCGCGCGATTACCGCCACGGAGCCCGTGGAGATCGCGGCCGCACTCATCGGCAAGAACAACGAGCCGCGGCTCGTGTCACTCTTCGGCTACGATCTCGATATGGCGCCCGGCGATTTCATGGCGTTCTTCCGCTATCCCGACCGCCCCGGCATGATCGGCAAGGTCGGCACCATCCTCGGTGACGAGGGCATCAACATCGCATCGATGCAGGTCGGCCGTACCGCTGCCGGCGGCACCGCACTCATGGGACTCGTGGTCGACACGGCGCTTTCCGAGGACGTTCTCGGTCGCATCAAGGCGTCCGCGGAGATGGACGACGCCTGGAGCATCGAGCTGTAGAGCGAAGGCTCGGGTGAGGAGTGATGCGGCTGCGCTTTCGAGCGGAGAAGTGAACGAGCGCAGCCGCATCACTCAGTCCGACAGCTGTCGCTCGGCAAGCTGCAGCAGCCGACCGAGTTGATCTGCCATGAACAGCGGGACGTCGAGCAGGCCGTCACGGAACTGCAGGTTGCGCAGCGAGAAGCGCACGGAGACCCGGGGTTTGTACCGATCGCGGTAGACCCCGAGGCTCTTCGCGCGCACGTTCATTCCGGACTTCACCTCGATCGGGTGAATCTGGTTCTCACGCTGAAGAACGAACTCCACCTCGGCTTGCCCCTCAGAGGTCCAGGTGCGTGGCTCCGCCTCGAAATGGGAGCGCAGCGACTGCAGGACGAAGTTCTCCGAAAGGGCGCCCTTGAACTCAGTGAACGGCGCCGCAGGGTGTCCCGAAACCATGGGGTCGAGTTTCGACAGTCGTGCCAGCAGCCCCGTGTCCACAACGTAGAGCTTGAATGACGAGAGGTCGTCGTACGCCGACAGAGGGAGCCTCGGTGCCGTGCATCTGAAGACCCGCGCCACGACTCCTGTGTGTACCAGCCAGTTCAGCGCATCCTCGTAGCTGCGTGCACGAGCGCCTTCACGGGCGGCAGCGTACAGGAACTTCCGGTTGTCGCGGGCGAGTTGGGCCGGGACGGAGTGCCACAGGTACCCGATCTTGGCGATGTCAGCGGCCGCCGCGTGCTTTGCGAAGTCGAGCCGGTACGCGTCGAGGATCGCTTGCTGGGCTTTCGTTACAGCGCGCATGTCCTGGTCCGTGGACCACAGCAGCACGGGTTCGGGCATACCGCCGACCACGAGATAGAGCGCGAGCTTCTCGGTGAGCCTCTCGGCAATCGGTGCCGGGAGGGGGGAGAGGTCTGTGACGTTGTCGAGGAACTGCTGTAAAGACGCTTCGCCGGAGGCAAGCAGGAACTCGGAGAACGACATCGGTGCTAGGTCGAGGAAGTCGACCTTGCCTACCGGAAATGACGCTGGTCGTGAAAGCGCGACGCCAAGAAGAGAGCCCGCACCCGCGACGTGGAGCCCGGGGGCGTTCTCGCAGAAGTACTTGAGTGCGCCCAGTGCGGCATTGGATTCCTGGATCTCATCGAAGACCAGGAGAGTTCCACCCGGTCGTATCGGCGCGCCGTTCAGTATGGACAGCTGTTCGAGGATCCGATCAACGTCCTTCGTTGTGTCAAACAGCGCCGACAGCGAGGGGTCCTGGTCGAAGTTGAAGTAGGCGATGTCATCGAAGTACCTTGCTGCGAATTCCTTGAGCAGCCAGGTCTTGCCGACCTGTCGGGGCCCCCGGAGAAGGAGCGGCTTGCGGTGTGGGCTGTCCTTCCACGAGACAAGGTCCCTCAAGAGAGTTCGTTCCATCGCGTGCTCACCTCCAGCAAGTCGAGTATTTGTGGATTCTATCACATCCAACGTACGTACTATGTGCACAAATGCACAGAATCAGGACATAATAGGGTTTCGGCACACAGTCGAGACATGTGAGTGGTCGTTGGCTATACTCCCTATATGCATCGGGACGTCTGCATATGCGTCTGTGTCTCCGGTCTGAGGCGACTTAGGCGGCCGGCCGCCGTCCGATGACGGCGCGTGCCGGCTTTGCAGCCTCTGCCGAGACCGACCTAAGGAGCGCCCGATGAACGCATCCAAACGACCATCGCAGTCCCCCGCGCATCGCGTCTACGTATTCGACACGACGCTGAGAGACGGCGAACAGTCTCCCGGTGCGAGCATGAACACCGAGGAGAAGCTTGAGATCGCACGGCAACTCGTGCGGCTCGGCGTCGACATCATCGAAGCGGGGTTCCCCGTCTCGAGCCCCGGCGACTTTGAGAGCGTGAGACGCATCGGGGCCGAGATCGGCGACGCGGCCGTTGTGTGCGCGCTCTCGCGTGCGATCCCGAACGACATCCAGATTGCGGCCGAGGCTCTCGCGGGGGCGAAGCGGCCGAGGATCCACACGGGCATCGGCGTCTCGGAAAGCCACCTGCGCGACAAGCTGCGCATTTCGGGTGAGGAGGCGATCGAGCGCGCGGTCGCGGCCGTGAAGCTCGCGAGGTCGCTCGTGGGCGACGTCGAGTTCTACGCCGAAGATGCGGGCCGAGCCGAGCCGGCGTTCCTCTACCGCATGGTCGAGGCAGCCATCGCGGCAGGCGCGACCGTCGTGAACATCCCGGATACGACCGGTTATGCGTACCCCGAGGTCTTCGGGGCGCTCATCGGCGGGTTGCGGGAGCACGTGTCAGGCATCGAGAACGTCGTCATCGCCGTGCACTGCCACAACGACCTCGGCATGGCGACCGCGAACGCGCTCGCCGGTGTCCGGGCCGGAGCACGGCAGATCGAGTGCACGGTGAACGGCATCGGAGAGCGTGCGGGCAATACCGCGCTCGAAGAGGTCGTCATGGCGCTCCACCAGCGGCCCGATGTCTTCGGCGTCACAACCGGCATTCACACCCGTGAGATCACGCGCACGTCCCGGCTCGTCTCGAGCATCACGGGCATCCGCGTGCAGCCCAACAAGGCGATCGTTGGCGCGAATGCGTTCGCGCACTCCTCGGGCATCCATCAGGATGGCGTTCTCAAGGAGCGCTCGACGTACGAGATCATCGATCCGGTCGAAGTCGGCGCGGGCGGCTCGTCGATCGTGCTGACCGCACGGAGCGGGCGCCACGCGCTCAAGCACCGCCTCGACGAGCTCGGCTACGACTTGCCCGAGGAGGAATTCGAGCGCGTCCACGTTGCCTTCCTCGATCTGGCCGACAAGAAGAAGGAAGTCTTCGACGAGGACCTTGAGGCGCTCGTCGGCGAGAGTGAACGGACGATCAACGAGGTCTACCACCTCGCGCAGGTCCACTTCACGAGCGGTGAGCCGGGCATTCCGACGGCCACGGTCGAGCTCATCACCCGCGAGGGCGAGCACCTCATCGACTCGAGCCACGGCACCGGTCCCGTCGATGCCGTCTACAAGGCGATCAACCGCATCGTGGACGTGGAAAACGACCTCACGGAGTTCCGTGTGGAAGCTGTGACGCGCGGTATAGACGCACTCGGCGAGGTCACGATCCGCATTCGCAGTGCCGACGACAGGATCTTCACCGGTCGGGGCGCACATTCCGATATCATTGTCGCTTCGGCGAAGGCCTACACGAACGCGCTCAATCGCCTGCTCGTCGCGCAGGCACCGAGCGCTCCGGACGAGGTCTAGCGAAGGCCCTCGATGAGGGTTGCGAACGCTGCAGGTGAGAGCACGCGCGGGTTGGTGCCCGTGAGGCCGAGCAGGTGGGCGTCTCCGGGGACGATGACTTGAGCGCGGCCACTCAACGCAAGCGCGACCAGATAGTCGTCGTTCGGATCGGGCGAAACCGGTAGGATCTCGTCCGGGTCCGGCTGGGCCACCGCCACGCGCTCGAGCCAGAGCACAAAATCGCCTGCCGTAGCGGAATCGATGCGCTGCGCGATCCTCGGTCGCGCGAGAACGCCACTGAGCTCTCCGAGCAGGCGCGGGCAGACGATTGCGTCAAAGAGCCCATCGCCGAGTCCGCGCACCAGACGGGCCGGAGCGCCGTCGCGCGAGAGCAGGGCGGCGACGTAGACGTTCGTGTCGAGGACCGCGCGAATCATGTCGTGCCCGCCATTGTCACGAGGTGCCGGAGCGGAAGCGGTGAACCTCCTCGACAGCGAGTTTCAGAGCATCATCCTCGCTCATGTCGGCGGAGCCCCACGCACGATCGAGCACTTCCATGCCGAGATACGCACGGAGCGCCTCTTCTACCACCTCGTAGTCACGCTTGCCCGTGCGGGCGGCCATTACCCGCGCACCACGCAGGACATCCTCATCGAGGTACACGGTTGTCTTGGTCTTCTTCATTACTGCAGCATGAGGGAAAAAAGGAATGACGGCAAGAGGTAGGGCGCGCAGGGCGCACGGAGGGCAGACGTATGCATCGAAAGCCTGAGGCATTTCGTTTCCCTGGTCCGGCATACCTGTGGTCGCAGCCTCTCTCATCGCGTAGAATGCACGAACCGGAAGCGGCACGAAGGAGAGGCTCATGTCCCGACCGATGACCATCACCGAGAAGATCCTCGCGGCGCACGCCGGGCTGGACGAGGTCGAGCCGGGTCAGCTCATCAACTGCAACCTCGATCTCGTTCTGGCGAACGACGTCACGGCGCCGATTGCGATCAACGAGTTCCGCAAGATCGGCGTCGAACGCGTGTGGGATGCCGAGAAGATCGCCCTCGTGCCCGATCACTACACGCCGAACAAAGACATCAAGAGCGCCGAGCAGGCGAAGATGATGCGCGAGTTCGTGCGTGAGCAGGGCATCAGCCACTACTACGAGATCGGCTGCATGGGCGTCGAGCACGCGCTGCTGCCCGAGCAGGGTGTTGTCGGCGCGGGCGATGTCATCATCGGCGCCGATAGCCACACGTGCACGTACGGCGCACTCGGCGCGTTCGCGACCGGCGTGGGTTCGACCGACGCTGCCGCAGGCATGGCGACCGGCGAGGCATGGTTCAAGGTCCCGTCGAGCCTGAGGTTCAACGTGACCGGTGCACTCGGTCCCTGGGTGAGTGCCAAGGACATCATCCTGCACATCATCGGCATGATCGGTGTCGACGGCGCCCTCTACCAGGCGATGGAGTTCACCGGCGATACGATCGACGCGCTCAGCATCGAAGGCCGCATGACGATTTGCAACATGGCGATCGAGGCCGGCGGAAAGTCCGGCATCATCGCCGTTGACGACATCACCCGCGCGTACATGGACGGCCGCACCGAGCGCCCGTGGACCGAGTACTTCTCGGACCCGGACGCCGAGTACGCACACGTGTACGAGATCGACGCGTCGAGCATCAAGCCGACCGTCTCGTTCCCGCATCTGCCGAGCAACACCCGCGCTGCCGAAGACTCCCGCGACATCTGGGTCGACCAGGTCGTCATCGGGTCCTGCACGAACGGTCGTCTCGAGGATCTGCGCGTAGCCGCGAGCATCCTCAAGGGCCGAAAGGTGCACGAGAACGTCCGGCTCATCATCCTGCCGGCCACGCAGCAGATCTACCGCGATGCCATGCATGAGGGACTCTTCGACATCTTCCTCGACGCCGGTGCCGCTGTGTCGACGCCGACATGCGGGCCGTGCCTGGGTGGGCACATGGGCATCCTCGCGGCGGGGGAGCGCGCGGTCGCGACCACGAACCGCAACTTCGTCGGACGCATGGGTGACCCCACGAGCGAGGTGTACCTGAGTTCGCCGGCGGTGGCTGCGGCGACTGCGGTGGCGGGTCACATCGCGCTTCCGGACGACCTGGGGTAGCCTCCTTGAACCTCGAGGCGTCTTTGCGTGACTTTCGTCACAACCAAGGGCAGAATATGGTCTAGGGATGTCGATGGACTAGGAGCAGTCGCGCCTTCGCAGTTCCCTTGCGTCTTGGCGCCTGTGGTTTGGGGGGATTCATCATGCGTCTCGTTCGGCTCGATTACGGATCAGTGCGGCCACTTTGGCTGCTTGCGATTTGTACGGCCATGATGGTCGTTCCGTCGCTGGCGCATGCAGGAGTTCCAGTGGCAACGCCGACATCGCCGGCTCCACTCTCCGAGGTGTCGGTCTACGATCCGACCGTGCGTGCGGACTTCGTGGCGCAGGATGGTGCAGGAATGCTGCCCACGGTCGTCGCAACAATCGACGGTGTGCCTTACATCACGTCGATGCTCTGGACCGGCCCAAACAGCGGTGCGGTCATATTCAAGCCCCGCTCGCTCTCAAACGGCGTGCACAGCGTGCATGTTGCCGCGACTGACATTCTGGGACGACCTGCCGAAGCGAACTGGCTTTTTTCCGTGGCCATGCCTGCACTAGTCGTCAACCCGACGCCGGCACTCAATGCCGAGGTCAATCTGGCGAGGCCAACGTTTCAGGCGAGCCTGTCGAGGAACCCGGGTATCGCCGCGATGAGCGTCACCTGGGATGGGACTCCGGGATATCTGAAGTACAACACCCGTGCGGGAACCCTCACGTTCACACCCCCCGCTTCGCTGATTGATGGTGTTCACCACGACGTTGAGATGCACGTGGTTGACCGAGCCGGACGCGATGAGACCATGCGGTGGCACGTGCTGTCGAACTATGGGTCGAGCGTCTCGCTGCTCGAACTCTCGCCAGCAGATGGGGGCACCGTTACCCAGGCGGCCACGTCAGTATTCTTCAGGCTGTACGCGCCAGGGGGCCTCAAAGGCTCGATGGCGTACGTGACACTGGATGCACAAACGTACGGTGTCTCGATGGCGTTCGAAGATGCGGCGCACACTACGGGTCGCGCTACGGTTGCAGTTGGGGCGCTTGCGGACGGTCAGCACGATCTCCGAATCGTGGGCTACGCAGCGGATGGAACCGGACGAGGCTTCGGATCCAGTTTCTCGGTGGGCGCACCGCCGCAGATAGGCTCGGCGACCCCGAAGGCAGGAAGCTTGGTCGACACTCTGACGCCAACAATATCGGCAGCCGTGACGGACAACGTACCTGCGGGCCTTCTGGGCCAGTTCATTGTCGATGGCGCGTCGTACCCAGCGGTGTACTCCGCAGGGCGCATGACCGCACCTGCCGTCAGCCTGGAGGATGCGCGCAGCTACGACGTCACGCTCACAGTTACCGACGCAACCGGCCTGACCGACTCGGCCGAGTGGTCTTTCTCGACGCTTATGGTCCGCAACATCATCTCCAGGACCTGTTCGGACTGCCACGATCAGACTAGTCACGCGATGACGTGCAACTCCTGTCACCACTCGCCGGATGATGGTACGCCCAACACGTGCTCGAGCTGCCATGGAAACGACTCGCACGGCACGGAGAGGCTCACGGGGAAGTGCCAGGAATGTCACGACAACCCGGTGGTCGGGTGGCACGGAGTCGACATCACCCCGTTACACAGGACCTCCAGCTCGATTCAGGCGTGCGCGTCGTGCCACCTGAACTACCTGGATCTTGAGCACGCGAATCACTCGAACGCGAACGGCGTGATGTACGACTGCGCGACGTGCCACGAGAGCTCCGACGGCTCAGTTCGCGATGCGATCGTCACTGGCGACACGAGTTGCGGCGCGTGCCATAGCGCCGACGCGCTGCGCCACATGGAATTGCACGACGCGCAGCTTGATCCTGACTGTGCGGACTGTCACGACATTAATCTCGTTACGCAGCACGCCGAGGCTGGATTCTCTTGCGAGACGTGCCACGACAGCACCCGGCAAGACGTGGTGGACGCGATCGCTACTCACAACCGCGACTGCGACGCGTGCCACGTTCTGCACGGGGTGGGCGCGACGCTGTGCCTCGGTTGTCACACCACTTCCCTGCTGTCTGGCGCGTATCCGGGTGCGTCTGTTGCACAAGGCTCCAAACACCAGACGACCTCTGCGTCGACGGTTGCAGCAACGGCATGGCCGGGGGTCACCGCATCAACGCCCTGCACTAACTGCCACGCCGGCCATCAGGGTCTGCGTGCGCAGGGCACTTCACTGTGCTTCACCTGCCACGACGCCGCCGGGACGTCGAAGCCGGCGATGTACGCCTATCGCAGCGCAATCACTTTCACCGGATCTGAACACGGAGCCAGGGGTGGAGCAGGCGGTTCGTCGGGCTCGTGTCTGACCTGCCACGCGGTCCACGATGCTCCGGGTCTGGCGGATACCGCGGCGCTCAAACAGGCTGAGGCGGACGGCTGCTTCAACTGCCACAACTCCGCTTCGAACTCGGCCAATGGTGTGAACATCCAGGCGAAGATCACGGCCGGTGCCACCGACCGGACGCGCCACGATGTGGATGCCACGGCTCAGGTCGCGAGCGGAGCGAAGACCCCGTGTTCGGCATGTCACAACGTGCATGCCGATACGCGCGCGCTGCCGCTGGCGAATCCCGACGACATCGCTCAGGGGGTCGCGCTGAGCGCTGATCCGTTCACGAGCGCTCCGACTGCGGCCAACCCATGGTGCCTGCAGTGCCACGATGGCACCGTGCCAGCTGGGGTCACGAATCGCGCTGGCATCAGGGTGATCTCGTCCTCGTGGACGAGCGACTATCACGGGCAGACCGCTGGCAACGGTGCTGGAGGGACGATGCTCGCCCCGTATGTGCGAGGCGGAAGCAACGCGGTGTCGTGCGCGGCCTGTCACGACTCTCACGGATCAGCGAGCGTCAATCACGTCCCCGCGTCTGTGAACGGTCGGGCCGTGGCGACAGTCGCCGGCGGCAACGACTACAAGTATCTGTGTGCCGCCTGCCATTCGGGGACAGGGACCAACCCGACGCTGGACCAGAAGATCGACACGTGGCACGCGGCCTGCGTGAACTGCCACGGGGAGTCCCACAGCTTCCTCAAGACTGCGAACTGCGACGACTGCCACAAGCATGGAGAAACGTTCGAGCACGACACTTGGGGCTGTTACGGCTGGGGGTCCTGCCACTCGTACCCGGACTGGGTCGGCGTGTACGTCTGGAAGGCGTTCTAGCCCACATGCATCAGTCGATTGTCTTCACTGGGGCCCGGCAGAACGCCGGGCCCCAGTCACTTCCCACCCGCCGAAGCCCGCTCCAAGACACCGCGCATCGCCTGAGCTTCCTCGGGGGAGAGGCTGAAGTCGAGCGCTTGTCTCGCGTACTGCTCCGCCGCGAGAGACCTGCCCAGTCGCTCTGCCTCGAGGGCGGCAAGGAAGTCCCAGATGCCGCTCGCAGGATCGGCTGCGCGACCGTCGGTAACAGCTTGTTGGAACTCGGTCCACGTGTCTTCGCCCCTTTGGACGGAGAGGGACTGATACAGGAAGAGCGATCTGATGGTCAGGTCGACATGCCAGACCCTCTGGCCCGACCACTGTGTGGCGAGGTCGCGGGCGAGGTTCGCCGACTGGTCAGATGTGGATACGGTCTTCGTCAGCTCAGCGAGTGCCTGCGCTGCGTAGGCAGGCTCCGGCCAAGCTTCGTACAGATCGACGAGTTGCTGGGGCGTCATGGTGCCCGCCGCGTTGCCGACGGCCCATTGGTACTCTGAGCGCACCCCGGGCACGGTCAGAACGGCAACGGCGATTCCCGCAATGATGAGAACTCCTGCAACAGCGAACGCCAGCGGTCGAGTTCGATGTGAGGCGTTGGCGCCCGGACTCGTTGCGGCCAGAAGTAGACCGCACAAAACGGCGGCGGAGATCACGGCAGCGGGCGCGAGCCACGAGAAGAGCGACGATCCAATGACTGCACCGAGTGCTGCAACGATAGCAAGCAGTGCTCTTGGGCGTCGAGAGGAGTTGAGACGAACGATGACAAGTCGCAGAAGCCACCAGAGAGCGGCGACCCACAGCGTCAAACCAAACAGGCCAGCTCCAACGAGGACCGAAAGGATCACGTTATGTGGATCATAGGTCGCGTTGAAATCCAGCCCCCGTGACGCGCTGAATGACCACTGCACCCATGCCGAGAACTGCTCCAGTCCAGAACCGGCGACTCGGGAGTTCTCAAGGAAGTGCACCCATGCCGATGACCAGATGGCGTCGCGCAAGTTACCCGTGCTGGCTGCGACTCGGCGCGCGCCAGCGCCCAGGGAACCAGCGCCCGCGAGTCCCGCCGCAAGTCCGCTCGCGACCACGGCTGCCATGATGGACGTCGCGAGTGCGGTCGCCGTCCTTCGTCCGTAGGGCGCGACGTAGATGGCTCCGGCGGCCAAGCCTCCCAGCGCGAGCCCAGTCATTCCCGAGCGTGATCCCGCCACCACGAGTCCCAGCCCGGCGAGAACCGCGCTCGCCGCCGCGCTTGCCCGTACCAGCCGGTTGCGCGAAGCGAGCGCGAGACCCACAGACACCGCGACGGCCATCGCGAGGAACTGGCCAAGGCTGGAGGAGTTCTCGAAAGGGCCTGCCACCGAGCCCCAGCGCCGGGCTGGGCCAGAAAGTAGCGCCTCCGCAACTGCTAGCACGCTGTAGATTGCGCCTGCCCCGCTGATCACGGCCATCCCCTGATAGAGCACCCGACGGCTGCCGCCCATCAGGCCGCATGCAAGCCACAGCGCGGCCGAGATCCACAATGCGGTGCCGTTGTGCTGACCAGGCGAGCCCCACCAGGCAACGAACGGGTTCACCGCGAAGCCGGCTCGTGCCGCGAACCACGCACCGGCTATCGTGTAACCCGACAGGGCGATTACGACAGAAGAATCAAGCCGCGGCGCGCGCTCCCATACGAGAAGAGAGGCTAGCAGCGCGGGCAGGCCCAGTCCGACCCACAAGGTCGCAGCCGGGCCGAGCGCGTTGGGGCCGAGGATTGCGACGCTGAGATTGAGTGCGAGCCCCCAGGGGAGCGCCTGGGCGGCGACTTCGGCGACACGCTTCAACGTGCATCGCTCCTCGACTGTAGTGGGCCGGTGATTTTCCTAGAATGATACTCTCTCCTCGCACGGGGCTTTGAAGGGGGCACATTGAAGGCCTCGGGAGTCGATGGATTTGAGCCCGGGACGTCGCCTTTCAGCGGTGGTACGCTATTTGCTCGCTTCGAGACGTTCAGTCCGGTTAATGTTGCGAAGGGAGCACCCCTGAATGAGTGACCACTCCTCGGCGCCGATTGACGGCGGCCCCGGGATGCCTGAGATCCCGTCGGACCCGGTTGCGAGGTTCATGAAGTTCGCCATTGGCGCGGTGATCGTTGTCGCGCTTACGGCGGTCTTGTACTTCGTGATTGCCGTAGTGCTCAGCCCGTCGGCGCCCCGCACCGCGCTCGAGGCCCAGCTCGTGACCATCCAAGAGGCGGTTCGCCAGACGCCACAGTCCGGGTTGGCATGGGCTGACTATGTCCGTACGTTGACCGGTCTGGGCGACTATGCGGGAGCACACACTCAGTTAGACAACGCTCGGAGCATTTTGAAGGGCGATGAGCTGGTGTACGTGGATATCGCGGGCGTGGACCTGCTGCTCACGGAGAAGAAGTATCCGGAGGCCTACAAGGCCGCGCAGAAGCTCTCCAAGGACTCGGACACGCAGCGCGAGAAGGCCATCGAGGCAGTTGCCGACAAGGGTGTGACGATGAACCCGAAGCTTGTTGCACCGGATCTGGCGATTCAGGTCCGGATTACTCGCGCGCGCGCTGCGGCGAACGTCAAGCAATGGGACGATGCCATCGCCGCGCTGACCAGCGCGCTCGAGTTCGACGCCAACGCGGCCGATGTGCTCTACCTTCGCGGCGAAGCCTATTTCGCCAAGGGCGACAAGGCAAATGCCGTCACGGACTTCAAGAAAGCACTCAAGTTTGCCCCAGACTACGAGCCTGCGAAGAAGGCGCTAGAGAAGGCCGGTGAGAAGTAGTGTCGGAGAACATTAATCCGCAAGGAGAGTATCGCACCGAGACGGTCATCGAGGTCGTTGACACCAGCAGGCAGCGGCGGGTCCTCTCCATCGCGCTCATCGTACTCCTGATCTTGATCGCCGCCGTCGGTTACTACGCACTACAGTTCACGAAGGCACCGGGTGCGCCGAGCGCGGGCGACATTGGTGGTATCGAGTGGGTACGTTCGATCTACGGGTGGGGCGAGTCTCCCAACCAGCTTCTTGGTGCGGTCGTCGATGTCGCTGTGGCCCCTGACGGCTCGATCTGGACCGTATCGAACAAGACCACGGTTGTCGCGTTCAACCCCGACGGCACGACCAAGAACGTGTTCGCATTCGAGCGTGGGGGCAAGGAGGGTCAGGTTGGCTCGATCGAGGGCCTCGATGTTGGAGACGATGGGCTGATTTACCTCGCGGACTTCGGCAACGACCAGATTCATGTCATGGACGCGAGCGGCAGATTCGTTCGCCATATCAAGGTCCAGCGTCCGAGCGAGGTGGCGGTCCGAGACGGTCGCATCGCCGTAGCGGCCATCGCCGGCATCGGTGTGCTCGACACCCAGGGCAATCTGATCTCGCAGTGGGGCTCCCGCGGGGCGGGCAAGGATCAGGTGGACATTCCTCACGGAATCGCCTGGGGAGCCGATGGGAACGTCTACGTGAGCGATTCGCAGAATCGGCGGATCAAGGCCTACACCCCTGAGGGCCGCCTCATCTACATTCAGCCGGCTGCACTTGAAGAGGGTACTCGGATAGGCGACTTCAGGGAGACATCCAAAGAGTCGACGTCGACGCTTCCGTATCAGCTACCTGCCGGCATGACCGTCGATGCTGCTGGACGCGTTGTGCTGGTCGATCCATTCGAGTTCGCGATAATCGCCCAGGACCCCAAGACCGGCAATGTCACGGGTCGATGGGGAGAGTTCGGTAGGCAGGACGGCATGTTCGCCTATCCGACAGGCATCTCCTACGATCAGGTGCGCGACTACTACGTAGTTGCCGATACCGCGAATAATCGACTCCAGGTCGTTCGGCTCCCTGGCAGCGGCGGCAATGTTCTGACCACGCTTCGCCGTAATCTGACGGGCCCCATCTGGATCTGCGCGATCCCGCTGATCCTCCTGCTGCTCGCGCTGGTGATTGCCGTGATCCGGCGTCGAAACAAGCGTCGTTCGGGCAGCTCGGGCGTGGATAGGTGAGCCGAGTGCCTGAATCTGATTCGTGCGCGGGCGGGGTGGATGTTGAGCATGCGGCGCCCGCGGGCTGCCTTCGGAGTTTGATCCAAGAGAACCGCCGAAATCGCTTGACGTATCAAGAAGTCCTCATCTAAGATTATCTCGACTAAGAAAGCCTCATATATCTGAGAGACCCGGCTCCATCAAGTAGTAGGCTACCGAGGCTCAGAGCCTCGAGTTGTCAAATCCAGTCAGGGAAGGAGGTGCTGTGCATATGACTAATCTGATTGCAAACGCTCATCACAAGGAGACCAAAACTATGAAGAAGACCCTGCTCGTCCTCTGCCTCTCTCTGGTTCTCGTCTTCGCCTTCAGCGCTACTGCCATGGCGAAGATCACTAACGGCTACATCTCGTGGGACGCAACTGGCACAAACGCTGCCGTTCCGACCCCGCACAAGGGTTACGCCGTCGCGACCGACAAGTGTGCTGTCTGCCACTCCGTCCATAATGCAGCAGTGGCTGGCACCGCTTGGAATGGTACGGGCCCCTCCGACCCCTCCACGTGGACCGCTCGCTCGGGTGAAGAGACCCAGATGCTTCTCCGTTCGTCCGTCGCCAACGCCTGCATCTACTGCCACATCACCACCAACCTCGGTGGCGTGCAGCTGTACGGTGGCAACGAGGTTGCCTGGACGACCCCGGGCACCATCAGCTCGCTGCAGGAGAACGCTTCGCACAACCGCACCTCGGCCAACTGCGTGAACTGCCACTCGGTTCACGGTGCTGTGACCTACAATGGTGCCGCGAGCAACAAGATCCTGAAGTACGACGCTGCCAAGATCCAGGTCGAGGCCATCGGTGGAGCGGACTCGCTCTACGCCACCTCTGCCGCCGCTCGTGCCGGTATCGTCAAGGACGAGCAGGTCACGATCTTCTGCACGCAGTGCCACGCGAACTGGTCCGCCTCTTCTGAGACCACGCTCAACGCTGCTGGCAACTACCTCTACGGCGATGCCGCGTATGTCGATGGCGATCCGACTGCCAACAAGCAGTACAAGTCGCACCCGATGAAGGCTGTTGAGGCTAAGTTCCTCGCCGCGGGCTCGACCGTGGCCTCCACGACGGCAGTTGCGTTCGTCGGTTCCGAGACCTGCCGTTCGTGCCACGACGCTGGCAAGACCGACGAGGCTATCGGTTCGGGCGGCCTCGGTGGAGTCACCGACAGCAACTTCCCGCACTACACCGCTGGCGCGTTCAACTTCGTGAAC
>JBBQIR010000020.1:0-29873 GCA_038325105.1 Coriobacteriia bacterium | reverse complement strand
AGCATGCACGGGCCGATGAGAGTATTCCTCACACGGGCGCGCTTCGCGAGCCGCTCATCACGCATCGCAAGGATTCTTGTCGCGAGTGCTGGGGGTGCGTCCGCTACTGCCCCGTAAGGGCGATCCGCGTCATCGACGGTAGCTCTGAAGTCATCCAGGAAAAATGCGTGTCGTGCGGCCTCTGCGTGAACGAATGCAGCGCCCGAGGGCACGTCGTGCGCGACGACACTTCGGCGGTCCTCGATCTGATCCGGAGTCGTCGGCCCGTGGTGGCCGTGCTGGCCACCGAGTTCATCGCCGCGCTGCACCCGATGACTGTCTCGCAGGTTGAGCGTGCGCTCACCGTGCTCGGCTTCCACTCGGTGGAAAGCACGTTGCTCGGCGAGGAAATTGTCGCGCAGGAGTACGAGCGGCTGCACGCCCGGGAGGACGCGCTCTTCGTCATGCGCTCGACGTGTCCGGTCGCCGTGACCTTCGTTCGCAAATACTACCCGGCGCTCACGCCAGCACTCGCGCCGATCGTGCCGCCGTATATCGCGCAGGCGCGCCTCATCCGTACGCTCTACCCGGAAGACGTCGCGATCGTGTACGTCAGCCCGTGCTATGCGCGCAAGGACGAAATCTTCGACCCGCAGTTCGTTGGTGTCGTTGATGCGGCGATCGACTTTACGGAACTCAAGGCACTCATTGCTGATTCTGAGCGGCGCCCGGCTCGTGGCCGCGCCATCGAGCCGGGTACGCAACGGCCCGGCATGATCAAGGAGATCTCACTGACTGACGGTTTTCCCCGTCACACACTCACGTCCCGGGACATGACGAACCAGACGGTGCACGTCGTGCGGGGGCTCGAGGGCCTCGACCGACTCCTCTCGGCCATGAGCTCGGGCGAGACGGCTCCTGCCATTGTCGACATGCTCAACTGCGAGGGCTGCATCGACGGCCCGGCAGTGAATCCGGGGCTGTCACTCTTCGCGAAGCGCAACGTCGAGTCTGCCGCCCGAGATCTGCCCGGCATGACGAACGTCAGCACGCGGTCGCTGCTCGGTGTACTGCCGTCGGTCGATCTCGTCCGGTCGTTCACCGCGGAGCCCGTGCACATACCCCGGCCAGGCGACGCCGAGATCAACGAAGTCCTCGCCGAGGGCGGATTCGCGTCGCGTGCCGATGTGCTCGACTGTGGCGCCTGCGGCTTCTTGACGTGTGTGGAGCACGCAACCGCGATCCTGCGCGGTGACTCCACGTGGACGATGTGTTTCCCGCTGCAGCGCACCCGGCTTCAGCACGCCGAGGAGGCGCTTGCGGTCGCCGAGACGCTCGACCCGCTGACCGGCCTGTGGAACCGCCGTGCGTTCGCCGTCCGGCTCGAGCTCGAGGTCGCCCGTCATGTGCGATACGGCACGCCGCTCTCAATGATCCTGCTCAGCATAGATGCCTTCGGAGCGGTCAACGACGTACTCGGCGAGGAGGGCGGCGATCGCGTCCTGAAGGACGTCGGTGAGGCCCTCTCGGCACAGCTCCGGACGACCGACATGGCGGCGCGCTTCGCCTCCGACCAGTTCGCGGTACTTCTGCCCGGTGTCGCCAAGACCGCGGCGTTTGCAGTAGCCGAGAAGCTCCGCGAGGCCGTCCGTTTGGCGGGCGTGCTGCCCGAGGACGGGTATACAAACAGTGACGGACTGAGTGTCTCGGCGGGTGTTGCGACTGCCAGCGAGACGCTCAAGGACGCCATGGTGTTCCTCGAGGCCGCCGATGTGGCGCTCCACGAGGCGATGGCCGGGGGGAAGGACCAGGTGCGTCTGGCTCCCGGCTAGGGAGGTCGGATGCGCGAGGCACTCCTCTGGGAGACGGAAGGCGAGCGGGTGCACTGCCTGCTCTGTCCGCACAATTGCCGGATCGCCGCTGGCAACCGCGGCGTGTGCGGCGTCCGGGAGAATCGCGACGGTCGCCTCGTTCCACTCACCTACGGGCGCGTATCGTCGGTCTCCGTCGACCCCATCGAGAAGAAGCCCGTCTTCCACTTCCACCCCGGCACGCGCGCGCTTTCGCTTGGCAGCGTCGGCTGCACCATGCGCTGCTCACACTGCCAGAACTGGCAGATCAGCCGGGCGAAGCCCGGTGACGGCGGGCTCGACGACCTGCCGCCCGAAGCTGTGGTCCCGCTCGCGAAGAAGCACGACTGCCAGGGCGTCGCGTTCACGTACAACGAGCCGGTCATATGGGTCGAATACGTACTCGATACCGCGAAGGCGTGCAAGGCGGCGGACCTCTACACGGTGATGGTCACGAACGGCTACATTACTCCCGCCGGCCTCGACACCATCGGAGAGTTCATCGACGTATGGCGAGTCGACGTGAAGGGGTTCGATGACAGCACGTACCGGTCGCTGTGCAGGGTCCCTTCCGTGCGGCCGGTGCTCGAGATGGCGGTGCGGGCCAAGAAGCAGTGGCAGATGCACGTCGAGATCGTCACGAACGTGATCCCGACTATCAACGATGATGAGGGGACGCTCCGTGGCATAGCGGCGTGGATCGCCGCGGAGCTCGGCCCCGATACGCCGTGGCACATCACGCGGTTCTTCCCGTACGTCGAACTCGCGCACCTGCCCGCGACGCCGCTCAGCACGCTCAGGCGGGCTCGGGAGATCGGTGCCGAGGAGGGACTGCACTTCGTGTTCCTCGGTAATGTGGACGAGCCGGGGGGCGAGAATACCGTGTGTCCGTCGTGCGGCGAGATCGCGGTGGAGCGCGAAGGGTATCGCATCGTCCGACGTGCGATCCGCGATGAGGCGTGCGGGGCGTGCGGGCACCCGCTTGGTATTGTGGAGTAGCTGCCGTACGAGCGGGGAAACTGGGGCCTCCGGACGCGCGGAGCCGCCTCCTTAGCGGTATCATGGTCGGGTGCATCGCGCGGAATCGAGCGCGTGCCGTGTGAGATGACCGATCGAAAGGGCGTCGCCCGTGGAACCATGCGTCATCATTCCGACATTCTGGACCCGCCGTCGCGTGCGTGGTTCCGACAGCGGTCCGTTCATCTACGACCATCCCACACCGATCGACGTAGACGGCACGTTGCCGGAATGCCTCCGTTCGCTCGAGGGCGTCTCGGGTCTCGGCAAGGTCGTCGTCATTGTCGCGGCGTCGGATCCCTCGATCGAGCATGAGGCCGAGGACCGCGTCCGCGGGATTCTCTCGGACTTCCCGGCGATCGATTCGCTCGTGTTCGGCCCTGCCGAGATGGGCTCGCTGCACCGCCGCATGGA
Source organism: Coriobacteriia bacterium (assembly GCA_038325105.1). Taxonomy (GTDB): domain Bacteria; phylum Actinomycetota; class Coriobacteriia; order Anaerosomatales; family Anaerosomataceae; genus WSXY01. The sequence continues at coordinate 26,613 of JBBQIR010000020.1, read as the reverse complement.
GCAGCTCGAGTTCGCCGACATCCTTCCGGGCGTGACGCTCGGCAGCTACGGCGCCGTGCGCAACGTCGGTCTCATGATCGCGGCTATCCTCGGCTGTGACTTCGTCGTCTTCCTCGACGACGACCAGATCATCACGGACCCGCGTTTCCTTGAGATCGCCGAGGAAGGCATCGGCGAGAAGACCGCCGGTGGCAAGACGATTCTGGCCAAGAGCGGCTACTACACCGACGAAGAGGGACGCTACCAGGTTTCGGCTGCCGCCCCGTGGTCCGATATGTTCTGGCGCCAGGACGACGCCTACAATCAGGCACTCGCCGCCATCGCTGCACCGCCGCGGATCCGCCCCAGCACGCTTGCGTTCGGCGGGTGCCTCGGCATCCACCGCGACATGTTCGCGAACGTCTCGTTCGACCCGTGGGTCGTGCGTGGCGAGGACATGGACTACGTCATCAACGCCCGCATGCACGGCGGCGATGTCTTCCTCGATGGCGAGTGGTCGGTCGTCCATAAGCCGCCGGCAACGCCGAGCGAGGCGCGTGCGTTCCAGCAAGACGTCTTCCGGTTCGTCTACGAACACCGCAAGCTTGAGTTCTCGAAGTCGCAGGTTGACCTGCGGCAGGTCACCCCTGACTCACTGGAACCGTATCCTGGCCCGTTCGTGGACTCGTCCATCGGCTGGCGTGCTCGCGTGACTGCGATCCTGCGTGCGCTCGTAGGCAAGGAGCGCAAGCAGTACATCGCCATTGCACGAACCGCAACCGCCAAGGCATCCGAGTTCGCCCGCGACAACTGTGAACGGTACTTCGCATTCCAGCGCCGCTGGCCGCTCATGATGGATCGGCTGTGGGAGGATATCGCGCTCAAGCCGCTCCTCACCGGCGAGCGACGGGTCGACCGCAGTGCGATCACAGGGCGGTTCCCGGTCATCCGGCAGGACTGATGTCCCCCGTCGACATCGGCCTTGCGGTCGCTATCGGGCTCGTGTCGGGGTTTCTGTCCGGCCAGTTCGGTATAGGCGGCGGTCTGGTGACCACGCCGGCAATCAGGTTGATTCTCGGTCGCCCGGCGCTCATCGCCGTCGGGACGCCGTTGCTCGTCATACTCCCGACCGCCATTGCCGGCGCCATCTCATACCACCGGCGTGGCATGAACGACCTGCGCGCGGGGCTCATCATCGGCGTCTCCGGTGCGATTGCGGCCGTAGCAGGAGCGTTCGCGACGCGTCTCGTGAGCGGCTCGACGGTGATGATCGTGACCGCTGTCGTCATCGCGTATATGGCCGTCGACATGCTCTTGCTCGCCCGGGGCGACAGCGCGGTCCCGGTGGGCGTGGTACCGGCTGTGCCGCACACGCCGACCAGGCACTCGACCCGTGGACTGGCGCTCCTCGGCCTCATCACCGGACTCTATTCCGGATTCCTCGGTCTGGGCGGGGGGTTCATCGTCGTGCCGGCACTCGTGCGGTGGTTCGGTTTCGACATCAAAAAGGCGATCGGGACGTCGCTCGTGGTGGTCGCGGTGCTCTCGATTCCCGGTGGTATCACACACATGTTCCTCGGCAACGTGGACGTCGAGCTTGCCGGCCTCATTGCGATCGGCGTCGTCCCGGGAGCGCTCCTCGGCGCGAAGGTCACGGCAGCGTCGAAGGAGCGTGCCCTTAAGGTCGCGTTCGCGGTGCTCTTGCTGGCGGTCGGCACCGTGCTCGCACTCACCGAGACAGGCGTTCTGTGAGGCGCTCACACACGCTGCGACCCGCGGGCGACGCCGACCTGAATGCTGTATGGCTTGCTGTGCGAGCGGCGGGCATGTTCGCTTCACGCGAGGAGTTCGAGGCATTCTGGCGCGATGCGCCGTGGCGCGTTCAGGTGAGCGAGGCGGGCGACGCCGCGGTTGTCGAACGATGGCGCCAACACATGGGTTTGCTCGCCGTAAAGGGCCTCTGGTGCGCCGAGAGGGACATGCCTGCCATTCTCGCGGACCTACTCTCACTCGCGCACACGCAGGGTTTTGACGATCTGCTGAGCCCGATCGTGCCCGACACGCTTCTCGCGCCCTACGAGGCAGCCGCTATGCGGGTCGCGCACTGCGGCGTAACGATGCGGGTCAAGCACCCCGCCGAACGAAACGTAGAACTGACTCCGGGCGTCGGGCTGCGCCGTGCAGGCGGCGAGGATCTTGACGCGATTCTCGCTGTCGACGCGACTTCGTTCGAGCCCTTCTGGCGCTACGACGCGCTGTCGCTCGCGGCGCTCCTCGCGACGCATAGGACGGTCGCCGCGACTTTGGACGGAGAACTCATCGGCTATACTCTTTGCACCGTTGAACGTGACGAAGGAATGCTCGGGCGGCTGGCGGTCGTGCCCGGTGAGCGCGGGCGGGGCATCGGCGCGGCACTGCTGGACGATGCGATCGGCTACTGTGTCCGGGCGGGCGTTCGCGGCGTCACGCTGTACACCCAGGAGGAGAACCGTGTCTCCCGGGCGCTCTATGAGAGTCGTGGGTTCCGGCAGCTACAGGGCACGTCGTGCTTCCTGACGTTCGAGTCGGGAGTGCGCGGCTAGGCCCCGGAAGTGCGAGGTAGGGGTGTCGAGCAGGCGGACGTGGGTCATCGATGTAGTGCTCGTGATCGCGACGTCGATCATCGGCATGGTGGCGGCCGCTGCCCTCGTGACCGAGATTCCCAGGCTGGTCTTCACCATCACCGTCGTCGGCCTCGTGTTCGTTGCGATCGGCTCCGTCGTTGCGCGATTCGTGACGCGACCCGACCACCTCAAGGCGTTGCAGTCCCACCAGATTCTCGAAATAGCCGATCAGAGCCTCGCTCATCTGCGACGCGGGTTGGATGAAGAGACGGCGCAGGCTGTGTGCAGGCTTGCCCTCGCCGAGAGCGAGGCGGCCGCCGTAGCGATCACCGACACCGAGAAGGTACTCGGCTTTGCGGGCCTAGGCGAAGACCACCACTCCGTCGGCGGGCCGATCCTCACACGCGCCACGCGCGAGTCGGTCGAGACGAACGAGAACCGCATCCTCTCCACCCGGGAGGAGATCGGCTGCCCGAAGAAGGACTGTCTCCTCAAAGCGGCGATCGTCGTGCCGCTGCAGATGCGCGGCGCACCCGTGGGAACGCTCAAGTTCTACTACACGACGCCACGGCTTCTCAACGAGACGCAGGTCACTATGGTCGAAGGCCTCGCAAACCTGCTTTCGACCCAGCTTGAGCTTTCCGAACTCGAGCGGCAGACCGCGCTCGCGTGCCGCATGGAGCTCAAGGCGCTGCAGGCGCAGATCAACCCGCACTTCATGTTTAACACCATCAACACCATCGCGAGCCTCATCAGGACGGATCCGCCCAGAGCACGAGAGTTGCTTCGGGAGTTCGCACGTTTCTACCGTCGGACGCTCGAGGAGAACCAGGAGCTCGTGCCACTCGGCAGGGAACTGGAGTACGCGCGCAGCTATCTGACATTCGAGCACGCGCGTTTCGGCGACCGTATCGTCGTGCGCGAGCATATCGACCCCGACGCGCTCGACGCGCTCGTGCCCGCGTTCGTTTTGCAGCCGCTCGTCGAGAACTGCGTCCAGCACGGGATGCGCGCCGAAGGGCAACTCCATATCGACGTGTCGGCTACGGTCGACAGCACCACGCTCACGATATCGGTCGCCGATGACGGTATCGGCATGTCTCCGGAGCGCCTGAGCCGCGTCATGGAGGTCGGCATGGGCAAGGGGCTAGGCATAGCGCTCAAGAACGTAGACGATAGGCTCAGAGGTCACTTTGGCCAGGGTAGTGGCGTGGAAGTGACAAGCGAGGAGGGTGTCGGCACGACCGTGACCGCGACACTTCTCTTGCCCGAAAGGGGAACCGGCGAACGTGACAATGCTTAAGGCGCTCGTTGTCGACGACGAGGCACCGGCACGCTCCGAGTTGCGCTTCCTGCTCGACGACGCCGGCGGCATCGAGGTCGTCGGCGAGGCCTCGAACGCCCAGGAGGCCCTCCAGCTCATCAAGGCCATCCCGTACGACGTCATCTTCCTTGACATCGACATGCCCGGTCTCTCGGGAATGCACCTCGCCGAGGCGCTCACCACCTTCGAGCGGCAGCCGGCAATCATCTTCGTGACCGCTCACAGCGAGCACGCGGTAAAGGCGTTCGAGGTCGCGGCCACCGACTACCTCGTGAAGCCTGTAGAAGTCGAGCGGCTTCGCACCGCGATCGACCGCCTCATGCCCACCGAGGAGGCACCGGTGCGCGTCGAGCGCATTCCGGTCGAGAAGGCGGGCAGGAAGCTTCTCCTCCAAGTCGGCGAGATATTCTACGTGATGGCGAAGGACGACTACTCCTACATCTACACGAACGAGGAGCGGTACCTTTCGACGATCTCGCTCGCCCAACTGGAGAGCAAACTCGAGGCGCAGGGGTTCTTCCGGGTGCACCGACGGTTCGTCGTCAACCTCTCGCAGGTCAAAGAGATCGTGCCGATGTACGGAGGCACGATGTTGCTCACCCTCAAGGACAAGGCGGGCACGCAGGTTCCCGCATCGCGGCGGCGCGTTCCCGCGCTGAAGCGGGCGCTGGGACTCTAGCCGGTGATCATCGGCGTCATCTCAGACACGCACGGCGCGCTCGATCCGCGCGTCCACGGGGCCTTCCGGGGCGTTGAGCGCATTATCCATGCCGGGGACGTCGGTTCATCTGCGGTTCTGCACGAACTCGAGACGATCGCACCGGTTGAAGCCGTCGCGGGCAACACCGACGTCCACGGCGAGTGTGCGAGGCTTCCCGGTGTCCTCACCGTCATCGTTGCCGACACGCGCATCGCCGTCGTGCACGATCTTGCGACGCTCCTGCGCTCGGGTGTGCCCGAGGGTGTGGCCTTCGTCGTCTCCGGGCACACACACGTGGCCGAGATCGTGCCATCGCCGGACGTCACGTACCTGAATCCGGGGTCGGCCTCGCATCCCAGAGGCGCCCGCGGGCCGTCGGTCGCGCTCATCGAGATCGCCGGCGACCGGCGAGAGGCGCGCGTGCGCTACCTCTGACCGCGCACCGCTGTCGCTCAAACGGCGGTGAACGGTCGTTAAGTGACCTGTGAGCGGCATCGTGAACGGCGAAGCGAGCCGGGCGTGCCGCTCGCGGCCGCCAACGGCCCTCCGACCGACTCCTGGTGACCGCATGCGGCGACTTCATCGCGCCGTGGCACACGCGGGTCTACCTTCAACCTACGGACGGGCAGCATCCCGCGTGCCCGCCGACGAGGAGGAGGTGAACCGCATGAAGGTCTGCATCAAGGGCTCAGCCGATGACCTCAAGCTTGGCGATATCCAGGAGGTCTGCCACGAGATCGACAAGATCCTGCTGCCGACTGACGGTTCCGAGCCGGCGGTTGCTGCAACGGAGTACGCGGTCATCCTCGCAAAGACGTTCGGCGCGACGATCAAGGCCATCTACGTTGATACCGGTCTTGAGTCGCTCGAGTACCCCGAGGAAGTCATGGATGACGACGTCTTCGAAGGCGTCCACTCATCGGTGAAGGGACTCGTCATTGCGAAGACGATGTGCGAACGCAATGGCGTCGAGTGCGAGGTCGAGCTCATCAAGGGTGGCGTTGCGAAGCGCATCGTCGCGACCGCCCAGGAGTGGGGAGCCGACATGATCGTCGTCGGCGATACCGGTCGAAGTGGTCTCAAGCGCATTGCACTCGGCAGCGTGGCGGAAACGGTGGTCAAGGGCTCGCCGATTCCCGTCGTCGTCGTGAAGGTCGATTAGTCTGCCGGGCACTCCGGCTCGTATCCAAGTAAGGGAGGTGCACACATGGGAGACACGACGATGAACACCGGTACCGAGAACGTCTCGATCAAACACGGCGATCACACCGACACCATCGAGAGCGTGGACCTGGTGTTTCGCGCTCAGCGCAAACTGTCGTTCACGTACGGCGCGATCTTCTTCGCGGTGACGCTCGCCATCCCCGCAGCGTCGGTCTGGTGGAAAGGTTGGTACTCAGTGCCGATCTGGGGCGGATTCACCGCGAACTACCTGTTCGTTTCGCTGATCTACTACTTCTTCTTGTGGGGCATGGCGTGGACGTACTCGAAGCAGGCCGACAAGTTGGACGAGAGGCTCGCCGACATGGCCGATGTGATAACCGCGCGGAGCGGGGAGGAGGGATAGGCTATGAACACTATCGCGATTGTACTCGTCATCGGTCTCATCCTCTTCACCATCGCTCTTTCGATATTCTCCCGGCGATTCACTCGTACCACTGCTGACTTCTACCTCGCCGGTCGCAAGGTCGGCTCGTTCTCGAACGCCTCGGCGATCTCGGGTGACTATCTGTCCGCTGCGTCGTTCCTGGGTGTAGCCGGAGCCGTGTACGCGTCCGGTCTCGACGGCGTGTGGTACGCCGCAGGGTTCGCCGGCGGCTTCATGGTGGTCGTGCTCTTCATCGCGTCGGCGCTTCGGCGCTTCGGTGAGTACACCGTCGCCGACTTCGCTTTCGGGCGCTTCGGAAGCAACCGTATCCGCCTGATCACAGTCATCGCCGTACTCCTCACGTCGCTCTTCTACATGGCGCCGCAGATGTTCGGCGCAGGCACCACATGGCAGGTCCTCGTGGGCAAGGGGTTCTTCGGTATGGACCCGTACACGACCGGCGTCGTCATGGTTGCTGCAATCATCGCCTTCTACGTCGCCGTCGGCGGTATGAAGGGCACGACGCTCAACCAAATCTTCCAGTTCTGGTGGCTCTGGTTCGCGATGTTCCTGGTCGTTGTGTTCGCGTTCGGCAACGGTTTCAGCTACCCCAAGGCGCTCGCTGCGGCATCCGCTGAGCCGATAGTGAACACCAAGCAAATGACCGTCGCCGAGCTCACAACCCCCGACAAGGTCACCGGCAAGACGCCGTACGACGCGGCCGCAGGCATCATGACTGCCGAGGAGCTTGCGAAGGTCGACGAGTTCATCGCAACCGATGCTGAAGGCAAAGTCCCGGTTGCGCTGCCGTCCAAGAACAAGCTGCACGTGTTGCGCGATCAGCTCTTCGCCGAGCCCGGTCATCGGTACAACACCTTCGATCAGTTCTCGATGGTGCTCGCACTCGTACTCGGCACCGCTGGACTGCCGCACATCCTCAACCGCTACTACACGAATCCTTCGGGTGCTGCTGCGCGGCGCTCAACGTTTTGGGTTCTTATCTTCATCGGCACCTTCTACATCCTTGCGCCCATCGCCGGACTCGCCGGTATCGGCTTCATCAAGGAGCACCTGGCGAGTGGTGGCAGCATCACGGCACCGACCGTCCATGGCCTGCTCGTCAAGCCGGATCAGGTCATGCCGATGCTCGGCGAGATCCTTGGTGGCCAGTGGCTCATGGGAGTCGTCTCAGCCGGTGCGTTCGCCGCCATGTTCTCCACCGTCGGTGGCCTGCTCATCGCGGCGGCATCCGCTATCGGCCACGATGTGTATGAGAAGTACGTCGATCCGAACGCGACCGAGGCGAAGCGCGTAGCCGTTGGCAAGCTCGCGGTGTTGGGCTTCGCAGCACTGGCCCTGCTCATCGGTCTGGCCATCCCAAAGTACGGTCTCGACCAGGCCTACCCGGCGCTCATCGCCATGATGGTCACCTGGGCGTTCTCGGTCGGCGCCTCGGCTTTCGTACCGATGCTGCTCACCGGTATCTGGTGGAAGGGCACGACCGAGCGGGGCGCAACCGCAGGTATGGTCGTCGGCCTCGTCAGCGCTATCGCGATCATCTTCCTCAACATATTCCAGCAGCTCGGTACCGTTGGTAAGGAAGGAATCCTCGGCTTCTTCGGGACACTGACCTTCCCTGTGCTCTTCACGTTCCCGCTCGGTCTGCTTACGATCATCATCGTCAGCAAACTCGATGGACAGTTGCCCAAGAACGTGGACGAGATCTGGATGCGCATCCACGGCACCGCTAGTGAGCGTCACGAGAAGCAGCACGGTCTCGACAAGATCAGCTCGATGTTCGCGAAGTCCAAGTAGGATCCCGCCGGGTCCCACCCCCAGGGGGCCCGAGTGAGATAGGGTGGCGGCTTCCGGTGAGTACCGGGAGCCGCCACCTCCTTGTGTGCTAGAGCGCAGCGCGCCCGATCTCCTCGGCAAGCGCCGAGACGACCATGTGCTCCGATGAGGGCAAATCGATCCGCATCACGCGTCGGTCGTGCGCCGCGAGCGTCGTCAGGTCGCCTTCGGCCTGTGCCCGGTGGAGCGCGGCGAGGGTGAACTTCTGTCCCGGAATCTCGATGTCCGCTCGATCGCGGGCCGTCACGAGCAGGAAGACGCCCGTGTTCGGGCCGCCTTTGTGCAACTGCCCGGTCGAGTGCAGGTAGCGCGGGCCGAGCTCAACACAGACGGGCTTGCCCGATGACGCGGACAGCGTCGCTGCGGCACGGTGAAGCGGGCCGAGAAGCGCCTCGTCGTCGGGCATGTAGGCGAGAATCGCGATGTAGTCGCCGGAAGTGGCGCTGCCTAAGAAGTCGTGAACTGCCTCCGCCCTGTCGACCGGAGCGGGCACGGGCGTCTGCGAGGCACCAGCCCACGTGACCCACGAGGCATCGTAATCGGCGCCTGCAGGGGGCACGCTTGCCGTACCCTCGAGAATTGCGTTGGTCGCCGCCTTCGCCTCGGCTACGTTCGGTTCGTCGAAGGGGTTCACTTCAAGGAGGAAGCCTGCCAGCGCGACCGCATACTCCCAGCGAACGAACTCGGCACCGAGGGCGAGCGTGTCGTCCGCCGTGATCTCGAAGACCGGGTGCTTGGTGGCGGTCTCGCGCGACCATGCGGCGAGACGATCGTCGGACCCGAGGCGCAGTACGATGACAGCGCGGTCGGTTCCGTAGCCGTTGCTGAGACCGGGCGCGAATTCGATGACGGGCACGATTCCCTTGCCGTTCTTGCCGAGCGATTCCGCAACGAGTTGTTCGACCCACAGGCCGAACGGTGCGAATTCGGGCGAGGTGACCAGGGTGAGCTTGTCGCGGCCCGCCTCGTAGGAGTCGGCGATCCACGCTGCGAGGAGCGCGGCGGGGTTCTCAACTGCGGGTCGGTGGCAGGCATCTTCCATAACGGCCGCCCGGGCGATGAGGGCCTCCAGATCGACGCCGATGAGCATCGCGGGCGCCAGGCCGAACATGCTGAGTGCGGAGAAGCGTCCCCCAACGGTCGGAGGTCCGCTCAGCGCCATACGCATGAGGTCACGCTGCCGCAGCTTCTCAAGCGGCGTGCCGGCGTCGGTGATCACAATACAGTGCCTGCCTGCAGCCGGGCGGGAGAGCGTGGTCTCCAGCCATTGTCTGAAGATCGCGTAGAGCGACAGAGGCTCGATTGTGGTGCCCGACTTGCTGGCGATGAGGAGGTACGTGGTGTTCGGGTCAAGTGTCTCGAGGGCCTTCGCAACGGCGACCGGTGAGGTTGTATCGAAGACGTGCAGCTTCGGATGGTCGGGCCTGGTGTCGAGTATCCGCGACATCACGAGCGGCGCGAGCGACGACCCGCCCATGCCAAGGAGCACGATATCAGTGGCGCCTTCTTCGATGAGTGCGCCGGCGAGATTGGCGAGCAACACGAAGCGGCCCGGTGCCTTTGCTGCGAGGTCCGTCCAGCCGTAGCGCTGCACGATCGGGATACGCGCGTCGACGTTATCGGTGAACAGGCTCGCGTCACGTTCCGCAAGCCGCGCGACCACTTTGCTCTCGATGAGCCGGTTAAGTGCGTCCATGGCAGTGACTCCTAGCTGACTTCATCGGGGATGATCTCCGGCGCTTCGATTCCAGCCTGTGGTTCCATTCTAGCGACCATTGCCCCGCCTGCCACGACAAGTGCGCCGCCGATGCCGGTCGCCAGCGTGATCGGCTCACCCAAGAAGAGCGCCGAGAAGAGCACGGCGCTCACCGGCTCGGCGTAGGTGAGTACAGCGGCGTGGTCAGCTCGGACACGACGGAGCCCGGAAAGGAACAGCAAGCCCGTCGCGGAGGTCATGATGACTCCGAGCACCACGAGCGCTCCCCATTCGACCGGCGCGGTCGGGCCCTTGGAGAAGAGCACGATCGGCAGCAGAAGCGCAAGCGACCCGATGTACTCGCCGAAGGTGTACACCGTCGACGGGACGCCATGAATGAGGCGCTTGGCGTTGAGGATGAGGAGCGAGTAGGTCACCGCCGAGCCGAACGCGAGTGCCGCCCCAAGCAGGTGCGTACCCGATTCGAGCGCGAGATCCTGCGGTCCGACGATTGTCGCGACGCCTACCAGCGCGAGGACGAGCGGCAGCACGAGGCGGCGGTCGAACGGCTCATGCGCCACCACGGGTGTCAGCACGGCCACGAAGACAGGGCCGCAGTAGGCGATGAGCACCGCGATTGCGACCTTTGTGAGCTGGAGCGCGCCGAGGTAGAGCATCCAGTTGACCGCGAGGAGCATCCCCATGGCGATGATCGCCCACATGCGTCGGCGGGGGAGCCGGAAGAACTCGCCGAGGCGCCCCCGTGCGGCGAGGATTACGGTGACGAAGATCGCAGCGAACATCACGCGCCAGAACACGATGACGGCAGCACTCGCGTGGACGAGGCGGACGAAAACCGGAATCAGTCCCCACGTCGTCGCCGCTATGGCAACACGGGCGAGTCCGGAGAGTGAATCTGCGCGTAGTCTGGGAGGCATGCGCTCAAGTGTAGCCCAAGTGCGACGGCGCCGACGCTCGTGAGGTCGTGTGCGGGCTAGCAGATTCTCGGCAACTGCTCGCCCACGAGCATGTCCATGATGCGCGTGGCACCGAACGAGGTCTTCACGTAGACCCTGCCAGCGGGGCCGTCGGCCACAGCACCCACGATCGCGGCGTCCTCACCGTAGGGGGCGCCGCGCATCGCTGCGAGCGCCGCCTCGGCCTGGTCGGCGGGTACGACCGCCACCATCTTGCCCTCGTTGGCGACCTGGAAGACGTCGTAGCCTAGCATCTCGCATGCCCCGCGCACCTGCTCGCGCACGGGAACGAGCGCCTCCTCGACCGTGATCGAGACGCCGGACGCACCTGCGAGTTCGTTGAGCGTGGAAGCGAGACCGCCACGGGTCGGGTCGCGGAAGCAGCGCGTGTCGGGTGCAGCTGCGAGCACGGCTGCCACGAGCTGCGCCAGCGGTGCGGCGTCGCTCTCGATGCTCGTGGAGAACGTGAGACCCTCGCGGGTTGAGATGACGGCGATGCCGTGGTCGCCAAGCGTGCCCGAGAGGAGCACGACGTCCCCGGAGTGACAGTGCGAGCCCGACAGGTCGAGTCCCTCGGCGAGCACGCCCACGCCGGCGGTGTTGATGTAGCAGCCGTCGCCGTGGCCCTTCTCGACGACCTTCGTGTCGCCCGTGACGATACGCACGCCTGCCTCGGCGGCCGCATCGCGCATGGAGACGAGGATGCGGCGCAGGTCGTCGACCGGCATGCCCTCCTCGAGCACGAACCCGACCGAGAGGTAGAGCGGCGTTGCGCCGGAGGTCGCGATGTCGTTGACCGTGCCGCAGACTGCGAGCTTGCCGATGTCGGCGCCTGGGAAGAAGAGCGGGTTAACGACGTACGTGTCGGTCGAGAACGCCAGCCTCGTGCCAGGGAAGTCGAGTGACGCCGCGTCGTCCATGCGGGCGAGGATGTCGTCGCTGAACCCGGCCATGAACACGTCGTTGATGAGATCGCGCATCATGGTGCCGCCGCTGCCGTGTGCGAGCAAGATGCGATCCTGGTTCATGCTGGTCCCTCCCGGGAGAAGCGGCAGTTCTTATGACCTGCCGTAATCGGTGTACCGGTAGTACGCGGCGCACGAGCCTTCCGAGGAGACCATGCACGGCCCGATCGGGTGCTCGGGGACGCAGGCGCGCCCGAAGAGTTTGCACTCGAACGGCAGTATGGCGCCACGCAGAACGTCACCGCATTGGCAGCCCTTGATCTCGCGGGTCTCCGGCGGCGTGACCGGCACGCGCACGCGGGTGTCGTACTCGGCAAACTCGGCGCGGATGGCGAGCCCGGTACCAGGGATGACCCCGATGCCGCGCCATTCGGTGTCGACCGGTTCGAAGACTTCCTCGATCACGCGCACCGCGACCGGGTTGCCCTCGGGCATCACGGCCCGGGTGTAGGCGATCTCAATCTCCGCACGTCCCTCGGCACGCTGCTTCGCGAGCATCCAGATGCCCTGGAGCACGTCGACCGGCTCGAATCCGGTGATGACGCCGGGAACCCCGTACTCCTCGGCGAGGAAGCGGTAGGGCTCGCTGCCAATGATGGTTGAGACGTGGCCCGGCAAGATGAAGCCGTTGATCTGCACGTCGGGGTCGTTCGTGAGCGCGCGGAGCGCCTCGGGCACGGTCTTGTGGAGCGCGAGCGCCGACCAGTTCTTCAGGCCGCGGCGCTTCGCCTCGCGGATGCTGAGCGCCACGGTCGGCGCGGTCGTTTCAAAGCCGACGCCGAGGAACACCACGTGCTTGTCCGGCACGGCCTCGGCGAGTGCGAGCGAGTCGAGCGGCGAGTAGACGATGCGAACGTCGCGCCCGTCAGCCTTCTCGCGAGCGAGCGACGAGTACGAGCCCGGGACCTTCATCATGTCGCCGAAGGTGGTGAGGATGATGCCGGGCTGGCGGGCGGTCTCGATCGCGATGTCGATGTCGACATTCGCGGTCACGCAGACCGGGCAGCCCGGTCCCGAGAGAAGCTTGATCGTGTCGGGCATGACGCCGCGCAGGCCGTTTTTCGCTATCGCCATCGTGTGCGTGCCGCAGACCTCCATGAACGTGGAGGGCTCGACTGCGGTCTCGCGAATCGCGTCCACGAGCGCACGTGCATGCTCCGGGTCGCGGAACCCGCCGAGGAGGTCGTCGGTCACTGGAGGCCGATCTGCGAGGGCAGCTCCGGCAACTCGAGCGGCTCGAGGTGCTCGGTGCCGGGCATCTCCATCTGGCGGAAGAGTTCGAGGGTCTCGGCGGCGAACCGCTCGGAGATGATCTCGAGCGCGAAGCCGGCGTGCACGAGCACGAAGTCGTCGATCTTCGCCTCGGGCACCATGTGGATGCTCACCCAGCGGCGCACACCGAGGATGTCGACCTCGGCCATCTGGTTATCGTTCGGGCCGTCGACGATCTTTGCGGGGATTCCGAGACACATACGAGTCCTCCTGTAGTCACAGTTCGTGGCGCCGTGCCCAGGCGACGACCGCCTGGCCGAACGAGACGCCACCGTCATTGACGGGCAGTTTGACGTGCGTGACGGGCCGGAGCCCTGCCTCGGTCAGGCCGAGGAGCGCGCCGTCGGCCACAAGCCGGTTCATAAAGACCCCGCCGGCGAGGGCGACCGTGGTGGTTCCGGTCATCGCCGAGGCCCTGACGCACCCGTCAACTATAGCGACTGTGACACCACGGTGGAAGCGTGCCGAGATGACCGAGGCGGGCACGCCCGCAGCGATGTCGTCGAGCACGGCCTCAAGCACGGGCGCACTGTCGATCACAGAGGTCTCACCTTCGCGCATCTCGAAGCGGTACGAACCCTGCGCCGAGGAGTCCGCAAGCGCCTCGAACTCGATTGCCGCCTGCCCCTCGTAGCGCGCATCGTCGCGGACGCCGCAGATTGCGGCGACTGCGTCGAAGAGACGGCCCATCGATGAGGTGAGCGGGGAGTTCACGCCGCGGTCGATCATGCGCAGCAGCGTTTCCTCCTCGGCTTCGGCCAGGCGCGAGCGCAGCGGACCCGCCCCGGGGTGGTCGAGCAGTCCGAAGCCTGTGAGCGCGCCGATCGCCATGCGCGCGGGACGCTTGATCGCGGCCGCGCCTCCGGGCATGGGCATCGTCGCGAGGTGCGCGACCCGGTCGAATCCGGCGAGCGTCGCGTGCATGACCTCGCCACCCCAGATCGTGCCGTCGGGCCCGTAGCCGGTTCCGTCGAGCGCCACGCCGATGAAGGGTCCGTCGTGTCCGTGCTCGGCGGCCACGCCTGCGACGTGCGCGTGGTGGTGCTGCACGCCGACCGTCGGCAGCCCGAGGGCGAGGGCGTACTTGGTGGCGAGGTACTCGGGATGCAAGTCGTACGCGACGATCTCCGGCGTGATGCGGAAGAGCCGTTCGTAGAGCTCGATGGTGCGCTCGAACGCTTCGAACGTCTCGGCATTCTCCATGTCGCCGATGTGCTGCGACACGAATGCGTACTCGCCGCTCAGGAGCGTCACGGTGTTCTTCTGCTCGGGACCCACAGCGAGGATGTCGACGTCGGAGGTGAAGGGGAGTCGCACCGGGAACGGCGCGTACCCTCTGGCGCGGCGCAGGAACTCCGTGCCCGAGGCGCCGATGCGCGTGACCGAGTCGTCGTAGCGGCTGCAGATCTCGCGGTCGTGCAGCAGCACAGCGTCCGCGATAGCCGAGAGACGATCGAGCGCCTCGGCGTTGCCGGTCGCGATCGGCTCCTCGCTCAGGTTGCCCGAGGTCATCACGAGCGGGAGGGTGAGGTCACCGAGGAGGAGGTGATGCAGCGGGGTGTACGGGAGCATGACGCCGAGCTCGCGGAGGCCGGGGGCGAGCGCGGAGGCAAGTCCCCTGCTCGAACAGTCCTCGCCGGGGGCCCTCGACGCCTGCGAATGCTGCGCATCCCCGGCGCCTTCCCCGGCTGCGGAACTCGCGATGGACTTGCCTCCGCCCTCGCCCGCGACGTCCACCTCGCACCCCTCGCCCTCACCCCGCAGCGTCAAGAGCACTATCGGGGCGGGCGGGCTGGTTAGGAGCGCGGCCTCGGCGTCGCTGATCTCGCAGTACTCGCGCGCCATCGTTAGCGTGGGCATCATGACGGCGAAGGGTTTGCCCCAGCGGCGCTTGCGGTCACGCAGGCGCGACACAGCCGCCTCGTTCGTAGCGTCGCATGCCAGTTGGAACCCGCCCAACCCCTTAAGAGCCAGAATCCCGCCGTCGCGCAGCAGCTGCACGGCCGCCGCAAGGATAGCGTCCGATCTCACGCGTTCCGCATCCCGATCCCGATGCCGCCGAGGAACCGTGTCCCGATCGCGTGTCCAAGTCCAATCAGGGTCAGACCCGAACGCAGGCGCGGTGGGTGAGAGGTCGAGCGCGAGTTCCGCAGCCGCAGTGGAGGGTGTATCTGTTTGCGGTTGCACGGCGAGGACTGCCCGAGCGAGCGACCTCTCACCCACCGCGCCCCCGACTCCGTTCAGGTACACCCGCGGTCCACAAACGAAGCAAGCATCCGGTTGTGCGTGGAATCGGCGGTCCCCAGGGTCGCCATATTCGGCCGCGCACTCCGGGCACATCGGAAAGTCGCGCATGGTCGTCTTCGGCCGGTCGTACGGCACGTCCTCGATGACCGTGAACCTTGGCCCGCAGTTCGTGCAGTTGATGAACGGGTAGCGGTGTCGCCGGTCGCCGGGTTCGGCGAGCTCCTCGGCGCATGCGGCGCACGTCGCGATGTCGGGGGAGACAAGGGTCATCGCGCCTTCCTCGGCATGCGACTCGAGGATGATGAAGCCGTCCCGGTGCTCTGGGTCGACCTCCTTGGCGATGACGTTTTCCACGACCGCCATCGGCGGCGCCTCGTCGCGGAGCGCGCGCTCGAAGGCCTCGAGCGTTGCTGCGGGACCTTCGGCGAAGCACCAAACGCCGTCGGAGGCGTTGCGGACCCAGCCGGTGACGCCGAGGCGGGCAGCGAGGTTGTAGACGAAGGGGCGGTAGCCGACTCCCTGCACCACGCCGGTGACGTGGAGCGATAGAGCTCCCGGCGCCGGCATCAGCTTGCGCGGTGACCGTCGGCGACGAACCGGTTGTTCAGCAGTACGAACAGCCGGTACGCCTGGTCGAGCAGCACCATCGCGTCTCGGCCCATGTCGGCGCCGAGCCGCTCGCGCGGACCGCCGAAGGGGGAGTCGTGGATGAACGCGTTACGTGCTTCGCGCATGGATCGCCAACGCTTCGGGAAGTCCCGGTAGCCAAGTTCCGCAGCGGCCTCCTCGAACTCCTCGCCGGCAAGTGACGGGAAGACCTTGCCGATGCGGATGCCGATGGAGCGCTGGCTGTCCATGATCATGCGTCGGACCTTGAGGTCCGCGCCGTGGGCATCGAGCATGCGGTCGATGATGTCCTCGAGGATGGTCTCGAGCAGAGTCATGACGAGAATAACGACGATCTCGCCGTCGCCCTGCTTCTGGTACGACCGGATACGCTCATCGAGCCTGCGCACCCTGTCCGAGGGGAATCGGCGACGCTCGACGCCACTTGCACCGCACTCGGGGCACGGGTGTTCCGTGTCGAGGAAGCGGGAGTCGCCCGAGAGGAACCCGCAGTTCGGGCACTCCCAGTAGGTGGGAGCGACCCCGTCGGCCTGGGCGAAGACCGTCTTATGCGTGGGCTGCTGCTGTTTCATGTTATGCGGATTGTAGCAGTCCGCAGCCTGGGAACAGCGCCACGGACCCGGTCGCGGATTAGATGAGCTCGACCGTTACGTCGTCCTCGACGATGTCCAGGCTCTTGACCGCTGCATCGAGCTTCTCGCGCGCCTCTCCGAGCATGACGGTGACCTGCGCGAGCTCCGCGCTTGTGGCGGTCCGACGTCCGTGATCCGCCAGGTGGTGCAACTGCTCGAGCCACTGCTGAGACAGGCCGAGCGAGTCGTTGACCATCGCTATAGCCAGCTTCATCTGACCGTTGTTGATGCCGCCTTCACACATGTTGGTGTTCCTTCCACTTTGGCGCGCAACGGTGTGCGGAGCCTAGCTCGTCTAACCGATCCAGGCCGAGAGTTCCTCGACGAGGCGCTTCTTCGGCATCGCACCGACGAGCTTCTTGGCGACCTCGCCGCCACTGAAGACGAGCAGCGTCGGGATGGAGAGGATATCGAACTTGGTGGCGGTACCCGGATTCTCGTCGACATTGAGCTTCGCGACGACGATCTTCCCCTCGTACTCGGTCGCAAGTTCCTCGAGGACCGGCTCCATCATGCGGCACGGGCCGCACCACGGTGCCCAGAAGTCGAGTACGACAGGCTTGTCGCTTCCGACGACGTCGGCTTCGAAACTTGCGTCCGTGACGTGCTTCAGATTCTCGCTCATGCCGGACTCCCTTCGGGTACCCTGTGCGGGCTCTAGATGGTGCATACCCTCTCATCGATCCAACGGAGCGCTTCGAAGGCTGCCGAGGCACCCTTGGCCGCTGCTGTGATGACCTGCTTCAGGTCCGAGTCGGTCACGTCACCGGCTGCGTAAAGACCAGGATACGATGTGAGTCCGTCATGGTCTATCTTGACGTAGCCGGCGGGAGACAGGTCGCAGAGATCTTTCACGAGCTCGCTCTTGGGCTCGACGCCGACGAAGATGAACACGCCTTCAAGCGGAAGTACGAGGTCCGGTTCGCCCTTCGTCGACTGCAGTCGTGCCGCTGAAACCTTGCCGTTCTCGCCAAGGACTTCGGTGACGACGCGGCTTAGCTGCATCTCGATCTTATCGTTGGTGAAGCACTTTTCCTGGATGCACTTGGTAGCGCGCAGCTCGTCGCGACGGTGCACGATGTGCACCTTGCTCGCGAACTTGGTGAGGAACAGCGCTTCTTCCACAGCCGCGTCGCCGCCGCCGATGACCGCAACGACTTTCTCGCGGAAGAACGCGCCGTCGCAGGTTGCGCACCAGGAAACGCCCCGGCCAGTGAACTCGGCCTCGCCCGGAACGTTGAGTCGCTTAGGTACGGCGCCGGTCGCAAGGATGACAGAGCGGGCGATTACCTGCTCGTCCTCGGCATTCGTGAGCAAGAAGTCCATGCCGCTCGGCTCGATACGCTCGATTGCCGCGAAGGTGCGGAACTCGGCGCCGAAGCGTTCTGCCTGACGGTGCATGAGGTCGCCGATCTCGGCTCCGGAAATCCCCTCGGGGAAGCCCGGGTAGTTCTCGACCCAGTCGGTCGTGACGATCTGTCCGCCGGGCAGGCCGCTCTCGAAGACGATCGTCTTCGCGCGGGCTCGCGAGGCATACAAGGCGGCGGTCAGCCCCGCAGGGCCGCCGCCGATGATGGCGATATCGATGGTTTCCTGGTCTGGCATGTTACTGAGTTCCTCCAATGAGATCCCGGATGCCGAGGGCGTCGACGTCGAGCGGTTGTCCCGCGGCTTTCGCTTCGTTGACGATAGTGACGAGGTTCTTCTTGGCCTCATCGCCGACGAGTTGCGTGTGCGCATCGCCGGTCTTCGTGAGTTCTGCGACGTTCTTGAAACTGAGCGCCGCTGCCTTGTAGTCGGTTCGACCGCGCCAGTAGAAGATACCCAGATTGAAGTTCGCCTGAATGTGATCTGGCTCAGCCTCCAGAACACGGGTTGCTTCCTGGATAGCCTTGTCCGTTGCCCCCGAGTAGAAGTACATCGCCGAGAGGTCAGTGCGGACGCTCGTTTCATCGGGCCGGGCCTGCAGGTAGCGCTCGTAGTAGCTGATCGCCTTCTGCGCGAAGGCGACCTCGCCGGTCTGGTCCCTGAGGTTGTAGTAGGCGTTGGCCACCTGCTGGGTCATGTCCAGGTCGCCGGGCGTTGCCTGCAGCGCCACGAGGCCGTCGAGCAGGTTGCGCTGGTCCTCGGTGAGCAGGTCGCGGAACTCGGTGGGAACGCCCGCCCCGGCGGCGTTGTTACCGGTGAGGCTCGTGGCGTAGTAGGCGAGGGCGAGCACGGCCGCGAACACCGCGACGGCGATCGCAAGGATGGTGAGCGGTACGCGGTACCGCTGGAATGGCCGGATGATGTACTTGCGGGCGAACCCACCCTCGACTTCGGCACGACGTTCGACCTTGATGCCGAGAGCCTGCGCTTTGAGCAGCATGTTGAGGTCGTTCGTGACGAGCGTGAGATTCTCACAGTCGTCTCGGCACACCTGGTATGCGACGGCGAGGATTCGGTCGTCAGCGTTGCGGTTCGAGAGCCCCTCGGGCATATCGATGTCGGTTCTCAGCGGCGCGACACGGAGCGTGCCGCCCTCCGGAAGGTCGACGCCCTCTGCCAGGCTGCCGGTTTCCGAGAACTCGAACAGCATCCTGCTGACTTCGCGTCCCCTGAACCGCAGGTCCGGGTCAACGCGCTGCGTCTTGAGTTTGTCGATCTCTCCAAGGACGGTCTCCGGAATGATGACCTCGGCGTCCTTGAACGACAGAAGGGACTGCGGATCCGAGAGCAGTACGTTCGTATCGAGAACTATCGTGCGCATCGCTGCCTCACTTGCGTATCGGACGATCCCACGGGATCGGCTTCAGACTTCCTCGCCGACTGGTGCGGCTTCTTCTGGCATAGTACCAGCACCTGCAGCGCGAACCCTACGTCTGATGAAGAACAGCAGTCCCAGCAGGAACACGACGACCATGGCGAGCGTGGCCAGCCGGTCGAGATATGACGCCTTGACGCTGACATCGGCGGTCCGGATATCGACTTCGCCTGCGGAGAGTCTGACCGTCAGCGTATCGGACAGGGCTGACGCCATGTCGACGGGTACGGTCAGTATGTTCTCGCCGGGATCGAGGTTGACGCGCTCGTCCGTCACAACCGGTCCTAGCACCGCGCCACTTGCCGATAGGTTGAGAACGAGGTCTTTTCCGGTGCCGTTCACGACCGAGATCGGTACTTCTCCGGTGCTGTTGGAAAGTGTCACGTCTCGTGCCTCGATCCGAACCGAAGCGAAGAGGTCCTCAACATAGCGGCTCGCCGAGGTCGCGAACGCACGACCGCGGTCGGCGAGCGCGTACCGACCGTCAGGGCCGGCCCACGAGCGGCTCTCCGCCACGAAGATCGCGGTCTGCGCGGTCTGCGCGTCGGTGTCCCCGCTGCCAAGCGCGGAGACCGCAGCGTTCGCGTGCGCCCTGGCGAGTGCCACGTCGGCCCAGTACCCGGTCGGGCTACTCAGCGGGCGATTCTTTCCGGAGAGCGTTCCGGCGCGAGGGTCGTCGTATGCGGCGGCATCCTCGGCGGACACGATCCGGATCCACGGCACGGCTTGGAGAAGCTTGATTGTCCGCTCGAGGTCCGCGGTCGTGTCGCGCGTGCCGGGGCCGATCTCGATGAGGATCGCGAGCGGCTCATCGGGCTGCTTCGACACGACCCGGTCGAAGATGAGCCGATAGAACGAATCGGTGTTGTCGTCGCGGACGGTTCCGGACAACCGGGAGTCAAAGACGACCGCTCGCACGTCGGTGCCGTTAAGCGTGTAGACCCCGGCCGTCGCGGTGACGTCGCCTGCACGTACGGACTCCCGCGAAAGAACCGCGTACGACAGTCTGTGACGCTCAAGCGCGGGGAGCGCAGCCACCGGAAGCGCATCGCCGAGGAACGCTGTGCCGCTTGCTGCGTTCGAGCCGATGGCGGCCTTCGTCACGCTGCCGCCGAGACGCCACTGGGCGTCGAGGTCCGCGAGCGCACCGATGCCGTCCAGGGCAGCAAGGTCGGGTTCCGCATACGGGACATCGAGCAGGTCGACACGGTCGTTGGTAGCGAGTTCTCGCAACCGGTTCAGCACGGCTTCACTTGCTACGGCGCCTGCGTCCGCTTTCGTGAACTCGAGTACGCCTTCGGGTCCGGAGGTCTCGTACCCGTCGACCGCGCGCGCCCAATCCTCAAGGAGCTGGGGGGCGATCGCGAGTGACAGTCTGAGGTCCGGGTTGCGCCCGACCAGGTCGGCGAGGCGCTCGACGTCCGTGCGTGGTTGCGCGCTGCTCCCGGGATCAACAACGAACCTGCCGTTCGGATCAACGAACGGTGAGTGTGTGAACCGCACGACGAGTGCGACGGGAACGGGCGCAGTGTCCTCGGGAAGCACCAGCATGTTGCCAGCGATCTCGGTTGCATCGGAACCGGTTGCGAGTACCCGCACCTCGATCGGATAGCGGCCGGTGCGTACCGTAAAGTCGCCGAGCCCGCGGGAGAACCGAATCGTCTGGGTGCCTGAGGCGACGTTGTGGCGAACCTCGGTCTTCTGGTAGAGCAGCGCGCCGCTGGGGCTCAAGATGCGGAGCCGGACTTCGAAGTACTCTGCCGGCGCACCAAGCTCGGTGACCACGTCGGTGGTAAAGGTTCCGGTAGCCGTCACGGAGGGTTGCTCGCGAACGAGCCTGACGGCCACTGTCTGGGTCGAGGTTGCGGTCGGTGTCGCCCCTGAGGCCGCTCGTGCGCCGAGAACAACTGCCGGCGATGCCGCACAGAGTGCCGCGGTGAGCAGCAGTGCGGTCGCGCGTGGAATGCTAAAGAGGCGCATACTATCCGCTCACTCGTGCTGCCCGTCTATCGCTTATCGGGCAGGGTCGTTGTGTTCAATGCAGAAGTACTGGGTAACGATTATCTCACGACCGGACCCTGCCGCACGAAAGGACGTTGACGGGATGTCTTCGATTGATGAGCGCATGGTTCTGCCGGACGTGCTGCCGCTGATTCCGCTGCGCGACCTGATTCTCTTTCCTAATCTCGTCGTACCACTCTTCGTCGGTCGCGAGCGCTCCATCAATGCGCTCGAGGAAGCGATGCGTGGCGAGCACCTTGTCGCCCTGGTCACTCAGAAGGCCGCCGAGACACAGGATCCTCAGCCGGAGGATGTCTACGAGATCGGATGTGTTGTCTCGGTGCTGCAAGAACTGAAGCTCCCCGATGGCACCGCGAAAGCGCTCGTCGAGGGCAAACAGCGCATCCGCATCAAGGAGTTCGTGGCAACCGATCCGTACCTCCAGGTCAGAGTCGAGTACTACGAGGATGACGTAGTGGCAGACGCCGAGGCGCAGGCGCTCATGCGGAACCTCGTCGCGGATTTCGAGCAGGCCTCTGAGCTCGGGAAGCCTATCCCGCAGGAGGTGCTCGTTGCGGCGACCGCTATCGATGAGCCGGGTCGCCTGGCTGACTTCGTGACCTTCCATCTCAGTCTCAAGGTTGAGGAGAAGCAGCAGATACTCGAGGCGATCGCTCCAAAGGCCCGCCTTCAGAAGACGACCGATTTCCTGCGCAAAGAGCTCGAGATCCTCGAAATCGGAAGCAAGATTCAGAACCGCGTCAAGGAGTCCATGTCGAAGACCCAGCGCGAGTACTTCCTGAGAGAGCAGCTCAAGGCGATCCAGCAGGAACTCGGCGTCTACGACGAATCCCAGGCAGAAGTCGAGGAGTACCGGGAGAAGATCCGCGTCTCCGGTATGCCCGAGTTGGTTGAGGAGAAGGCGCTCAAGGAGATATCGCGTCTCGAGAAGATGCCGCAGGCTGCAGCGGAAACCTCGGTCATCCGCACGTACATCGACTGGCTGACCGGCCTGCCCTGGCAGACCGAAGATGAGGAGAAGCTCGATCTCATCGAGGCGGCGGCGATCCTCGAGGAGGACCACTACGGACTCGAGAAGGTCAAGGAGCGGGTGCTCGAGTACCTTGCGGTCCACAAGCTCACGGACCACATGCGGGGACCCATCCTCTGCTTCGTCGGGCCTCCCGGTGTTGGAAAGACCTCAATCGGGCGCTCCATTGCGCGGTCGCTCAACCGCAAGTTCATCCGCATGTCGCTCGGCGGTGTGCGAGACGAGGCTGAAATCCGTGGCCACCGGCGCACGTATGTGGGCGCGCTGCCCGGTCGGATCATCCAGTCGATCAACCAGGCCGGTACGAAGAACCCGGTCTTCATGATGGATGAGATCGACAAGGTCGGCATGGACTTCAGGGGCGATCCCACCTCGGCACTGCTCGAGGTGCTCGATCCCGAGCAGAACAACGCGTTCCAGGATCACTACCTCGAGGCGCCGTTCGATCTGAGCAACGTCATGTTCATCACGACGGCCAACCTGCTCGACCCGATCCCGCCGGCGCTCCGTGACCGGATGGAAGTCATTCATTTCCCCGGATATACCGAGGACGAGAAGCTTGAGATCGCCAAGAAGTACCTCGTGCCCAAGCAGCTCAAGGAGCACGGACTCACATCCGGGAAGCTTGAGATACAGGACTCCGCACTGCACGAGATCGTGCGGCGCTACACCCGTGAGGCCGGCGTCCGCAACCTTGAGCGTACCATTGCGACGATCTGTCGTCAGATCGCACGAAAGGTCGTGGAAGGCAAGAAGGGAAAGACGGTCGTCTCCGGGCGAACGGCCCAGAAGTACCTCGGTCCCCCAAAATTCAGCTTCGGGCTTGCCGAGAAGCGCGACGAGGTCGGCGTAGCGACGGGCCTCGTGTGGACCGAAGTCGGTGGTGACGTGATCTTCATCGAAGCAACGATGATGAAGGGAAAAGGCGAGCTGATTCTTACGGGACAGCTCGGCGAAGTGATGCGGGAGTCGGCACAGGCTGCCGTCAGCTACATTCGTGCGAATGCGGCGGTTCTCGGCATCGATCCGGAGTTCAACGAGAAGGTCGACCTGCACATCCACGTGCCGGCTGCGGCCATTCCCAAGGACGGCCCGTCTGCGGGCATCACGATGGCGGCGGCGCTCGTGTCGGTGCTCACAGGCAAGCGGGTGTGCCGCGACATCGCGATGACGGGCGAGATCACGCTTCGGGGCAAAGTGCTGCCTATCGGCGGCCTCAAAGAGAAGCTCCTCGCCGCGCACCGGGCAGGGATCAAGACGGTGCTCGTACCGAAGGAGAACATCCGCGACCTCGAGCTGGTGCCCGAGCACGTGCGCACCGAGATGCAGATCCTCCCCGTGGAGTCGATGGATGAGGTACTCCTGAAGGCACTGATGAACGGCAAGTCCAGGCCGTAGCCTGCGAGTTGCCACAGACTCCGCGGCAGGATGGTCGGGGGGCCGGTTCAGTGCCCATTCCACCCGGGTTCGACCGTGAGCGTGGATCTTCCCGTCTGAGAATACCGTCAAGAATCGGTGTTCTTTCGCCTCGTCTGGGTAGAATCGCAATTGTGACGGGGGTCACAATTCGAGCGTAGGCGGTCGTTTCCTGACCGCCGAGGGGAAGTGATGCACATGTCCTTGTGTAGTTACCGCAAACGGAACATGGCGCGCGTCGTGTCGATTGTTGTGCTTGTGGCGTTCCTTCTCGCAACGACCGGCATAGGGTACGCCAGACCGAAGGCGACGGTCAGTCGTCGTGCCGCAGTCCCGGTGGTCACGGCGACGCCCAAACCGCCCGTCGCCGTGCCGTCACGTCCGGCACTTCCGAAGGTCGACAGGCGAGCGTCGACAGCCGCGGCGCCCAAGCCTGAAGTGTCTGTCGATGAAGCGTCCATCATCCTGCCCGAATGCCACGGCTGGCTCCACGTCTACAAGTGGGTCGACTACGATGGCGATCAGGTATGGGACACCGACGAGCCGCCTATGGAGGGATGGCGCTTCACGGTCAGGAAGCTCCTGCGTACGTGGACGCTCGTCACGGATGCGACTGGTCACGCGACGATGCAGGCCGACGTCGGGACCTATCTTGTGACCGAGGAGGCGCGCATCGGGTGGAGTTGGCTGCTCCCCAGGAGCGTATGTCTTGCGGAGGGGGAGAACGAGAGCCTGTACTTCGGGAACCACGAGTGTGCGCTCACGAAGGGCTTCTCGCTGACCTACCCCGGAGCCCCCTCGGGTGCATCGTTTTACGTGGTCGTCAAGGGACTCCTTGCCGGACAGGTCACACTCCCGCTCGTTGTGGATCCCGGCACCGGTGCGTATACGGCGCAGCGCGACGTGCTCTGGCACAGCGTGATCACCGTGGAGTGGTGGATGTCCGGGTCCGGCGGAAACGTCTTGCTCGGCACGACCGGTCCGGAGCGCCTCGACAGGGATGTCACGAACGCGTTCTCTTATGACTCGTGCGTGGGTGGCACCAAGTTCGAGGATCTCGATGGTGACGGCATCCGCGACCCCGATGAACCGGGTCTCGGCGGATGGACGATCAGACTCTTCCCGGAGATGGTAGGCATCGCTCCCGCGACCGTTTCCTGGATTGCCGAGACGGTCACCGAAGGCGACGGATCGTACTCGTTCTGCCAGCTTCCCCCGGGCGACTACAGGGTCGAAGAGGTGTTGCAGGAGGGCTGGACGCAAACGCTCGCCCCGGTCGGTTCATTCCGGGTTGAAGACGGAGTCGACGTAAGGTGTCTGGACTTCGGCAACTAACGCGTCGACGTCCTGAAGATCTTCGAACTCGCCATGGATGTCGTAAAGCCCGATGTCACGTTCTCAGTCGACTACACGGTGAACGGTGATCCGAAGTCGACAGGGCTTGTCTCGGACACCGACCCGCTTCTGCTCAGAGGTGAGGAGACGTTTAAGTGGGGCGACACGGTTGGCTTGGTGAACTGGTACGCCCAGTACGGAAACGAGCAGCTTCTCCTTGGCACGACGCCCGGTGAGCAACTGGACACTCCGGAGACGCTGAACTCGCTTCACTACGACCCGTCGATCGGCGGGAACAAGTTCAACGATCTCGACGGCGACGGCGTATGGGACGCCGATGAGCCGGGGCTCGCGGGCTGGACGATCCAGCTCTGGAGGTTGCCCGGTCAGGTTGTGAGTTTCGGTGTCGATACAGCCGACATCTCCGGCGTTCTGTACGATCAGACCATTACCGGAGCCGACGGATCCTACGAGTTCCCCGGAGCACTTCCGGGTCAATACTACGTGACCGAAGTCGTGCAGGATGGGTGGCAGCAGACCCTCGCCCCGCTGGGCACGTTCGAAGTGGCCAACGGCACCCAGATCTCCACGCTCGATTTCGGTAACACGAGGCTCTATCCGGATCTGAAGCTCGACAAGTCCGTCGATCCGACCCTGGTCGTGCGCGGTGACATCGTCACCTATACGCTGACCTGGGAAAACGTTGGTGATTACCTGGCGGCCGGCTACACCGTGACTGACGATTTCGATGAACGCTATGTCGCGGTCGTTGATGCTGCCGGCGGCGTCGTCTCAGATGGCAAGATTATCTGGACGTTTGCCGACCCGCTGGCGCCTGGCGATGCTCCGATGAGTGTCACCTATACGCTTCGGGTTCTCGATACTGTGCCCGAGGATGTCACGTTCATAGACAATGTCGCTGTGATCGAACATCCCGAGGACACCGACCTCACGAACAATACCGATGATGCATCGGTCGAGGTCGAGCCGTTCGCACCGTTCACTCCGAAGCCCGAACCGGACCCCGACGAAGAGCCGTTCTTGCCCTTCACCGGCGCAGATGCGATGCTCCTGCTCGCAATCGCGGGTTCAAGCACGGCCCTGGGCCTGCTGCTCAGGAGACGCTCCGCGTAGCCGCAACGCATGACGAGTGAACCCACGAGAGGGCCGTCCGGGTCGGGCGGCCCTCTCCGTACTGCAAGAGACCCCGGAGAGGGAGGCTCACCCGGGGTCTCGTGTCGTCTCGGTCAGTGGCTAGCGGGGGATGTTCTCGCCCCAGTCGATGCGGCCGTTGTCGCGCCAGTCAATGACGTGCCACACCTCGTGGGTGAGGATGGTCGAGAGGTTGGCGGTGTGCTTCGGGCTCACGACGATGCGGCCGGACTTGTAGTAACACACTGCCTGGTAGCCGCCCGGAGTCGTTCCCATCGCGACGGTCGTGCCCTTGAGAATCGGGTATTTCGCGATCAGCCCTGCAAGAATTGACTGCGCCTTGCCGAGTTCACCCGTGGAGTTCACGAACGCGGCCGCGCGGCTCTTTCTG
>JBBQIR010000019.1:0-31478 GCA_038325105.1 Coriobacteriia bacterium | reverse complement strand
GCACCGAGCGCCGGCAACCCCGCGAGCCTCAACCCGTACGTGTACTGCGAGGACGACCCCCTCGGCGCGAGCGACCCGAGCGGGGCGGTGTCCGATATCGAGGCCGAGGCCTGGAGCCACTACTACAAAGCGTGCGGCGGCGACACGAAGAGGGCTCACACCGCCAACTACCGAGAGCGGAAGAACATCAGCTATCACCGCAGGATGGGGCACAAGGCGCAGCTTGAGCAATGGCGGAAGAACATGGCGGCCGCTGCGCAAGGCCGTGCGGCGCAGAGGCGACTAGACGCTTTGGATGGTCAGTATGGTGTGACGTCGGGGGCGCCAAGTAACGACAGTCTCAACCTACTGGCTGGAGGACTGGCCGGCTTGTCGGCCGTGGCAACCACGGTCGCCACCGTTGCGGGCACGGTCTCGTTGGCCGCAGCGGCGTCTGCCGCAGCGTCCTCGCCGGCGGCTCTCACAGGGGCCGGCGCGGTGGTGCCCGGTGCTGCAGCTGGCCTGGCAGTCAGCGCCGCTGAGATAGCGTTCTTGGCAGGGGCAGTGTCCATCGGCGCTGGTGCAGGGTACTCGGCTGTCACGGACTTCCGCGTTCGGAGGGGCGAGATCGACCCAAACGATCCGCGTGCTAGTGGTGCGGTGTCGGCGGCGTCAATGGGTTCCGGGTTTCTGGGGTTGGCGTCATCATCTCTTGGACCAGCAACGGGTCTGTTGGGCATGGGATGTGCGTGGGGTGTGGCCGCCGTAGAATGGACAAGCTATTAGGAGTTCTCCGATAGGAGGCACAATGCTTCGTGAGTGGCTGATGAGACCGGAAGTTGTGTTGTGGTCATTCGGGTTCGTGCCCGTGGCGGTACTACTCGTGTATGTGTCTGTAATGGGCGTCCGCTCGCGCCGGAGGGCCGAGCGACCGCGCAGGATGGTAGTGTGGCTGCTTCCGGCCGTTGTCCTGTTCATGGCGTATTACATGTGGGGCTTCCAGACGCCTCTGGTGAAGGCCGTGCTGTACGTCGGCGTTGGTACCCTCTTCTGCCTGGCAGGCGCGCTTCTGCTCGATGGTGTATACGTGAGCACGCAGCGCTTCCTGTCAAGTGGCGCGGGTGAGCGCGAGAGCACGCCGGATCGCACCTGGGTTCGTGGGGCGGATTCCGACGATCAGGCGGCGGCGGAGAGCCGCCATCAGCGCTCTGAAGACTCGGACTCAGGCAGAATCCAGGGCGACTAAAGGGTCATCGGAAATGAGGGTATCCGTCACGGAGCGATTCGCGTGGCGCGATGTGGTGTCGGGCGGAGATATTCATATTACGGCGCAGGCGGCATGCGGGTCCGAAAGACGGTCGAGTCGCCCGCGTCCTTCCGCACGACCGAGTACTTCTACACCGGCTCCCAGCTCACCGCCGAGCGCGACTCCGACGGCACCCTTTACCGCTACCTCTACGGCCCCGGAGGCGCGCCGCTCGAGGTCCGCGTCACGACCGGCACCGTCACCGCGAGCTATGCCGTGCACACCGACGCGCTCGGGAGCGTCGTGGCGCTTTCCGACGAGTCCGGCGCCCCCGTCGCCACCTACGCGTACGACCCGTGGGGCGCGCCGATCGCGACGACCGTGCTCACCGCGTCCGCCCTCGACCGCGCCGTCGCGCTGCGCCAGCCCTTCCGCTACCGAGGCTACACACTCGATGCCGAGACCGGCCTCTACTACCTGCCCGCCAGATACTACGACCCGCAGGCGTGCCGGTTCCTGTCGCCTGACCCGGCAGCACCGAGCGCCGGCAACCCCGCGAGCCTAAACCCGTACGTGTACTGTGAGGACGATCCCATCGGTGCGAGCGATCCGAGCGGGGCGATCGCTGACTGGGACGGCAACGGCAAGATCGACGCACACGACAGCACCATGAACGTGGCGACACATCTAAAGCGAGGGAAGCGGCGTGACGAGTGGGTAGCTCGTGCCGGGAGGCAGTACCAGCAGTGGGACCGCCAGCGCAAGTTTGCGGCGGCCCAGCGAGCGCTATCCCTGATGGTGACGGCGTATACCAAGGGCATAAGGATTCCCGGGACAGATGTATACGCGTTCCCGTCGGGTCCGCGCGAACCGGGAGACCCGCACTATCACTTCGGCAAAGGCAAGGATGCTGACGCCGCAAACGATCCCCAAAGTCCTGGTAAGCTGAATAGGAATACTGGGGAGTGGGAGCCGGATCACGGGGAAAGTGATCGGGGAGGCAAGCCACTCACCCCGCGGGAATTGCAGCGCGCGCGCGACCACCTTGGAGTACCAGCCCCCATGGTGGAGGTGGACCACAGTTCATCTCAGACTATCGATGGGTTGGCCACCGTAGTACTGGTTCTTGATCTGATCAGACAGGGGATTGAGTTGGCTCCGTCTTTAGCCTTCTAGCATCGGTGGTAGTGGAATGGAGGATGCGGTCTTATGAGGCGCTTCACCGAGGAACAACTGCCATGGCGAGATGTTGTATTCGGGGAGGATATTCATGACGGAGGGATTCGTACGATACGGCCGTCTTCGCGGTTCACGTCTCTGTCCATGCGAGTATCACACCCTGGGAACACGCGCCGTCAGAAGGACGGTCTTGGTCGTGTTTGGTATTCCCTTCGGTTCTTGGCCATTGCGCACTTCTGCATGCGGTTTCCAGAACCGCCGCTCGATTGGAGATCTGACATCGATGACTACGAGTCTCGAGACCCTGTCTCCAATCGAAAGAGCCTGATGATGTGGGGTTGGGCGGAAGAGGTGCCGGATTACCCAATTGCGGAGCTCTGGCCCGTGCAGAGGACGTGGCCACGTCTGGTCATCCATTCACAGGCCAGCGCAGCCGAGATGATCGTGGTGTTTAGAGACTGCGTGGCCACCAGAGTGATGGAGGTAGATAGTTCGGGGCGATGATTCCGCGTCGCCCCGACTGATGCCACCGCGGCCTACGAGTACGACTCTGACGAGCGCCTCACGACCGCAGCCGTCGGCGCCGTCACCTCGGTCTACACGCACGACGAAGTCAGGCGCCGCACGTCGGTGGGATTGGAGCTGACCCGATTCTGCATACACCCCGACCCGTGATGCTCTAGTAGTCTTCCATCTCGGCTGATTGTCGTACGTTCTTGGCATCGATGGGCTGACGCCTGTCGATTGGAGGTGCCCCATGGGGGCGGTCACGATCTCTCCCAAGCTTCAGGTTCTCATCCCCAAGTCCGTTCGAAGGCACATGCGCCTGGTGCCACGGCAGAAGGTTCAAGTCATCGCCCATGGCGACCGGACCGAGACCGTCCCGCTGAAGCGCGCCCGCGAACTCCGCGGCAGACTGAGCGGTCTCGACACGAGCCTCGAGCGTGACCGGGAGGACCGGGTGTAGAACGTCAGCGGCGCCGCTGACCGCAGGAGCACCCGTCGGCCCGTCGCCGCACGTTGCTCGCACTTGTTTCCGCAGGGTTTCGCGACCGGCACGACGCGTGCTATACTCCCTCAACCGGCACAACGTCGTGCTGGTGACAAACGAGTTTGTGAGCAATGGCGCTCATCCCGACCAAGCGGTCGGTGGTGGGCGTTTTCGTTTGTCCGGCACCCTACAACGATCGGCAGGAGCGCATGAAGGAGTTCGCAGTCTTCTGGGGATGCACCATCCCGGCGCGGTTCCCGTTCATCGAGAAGTCCACGCGGCTTGTCTTCGATGACCTTGGCGCGAGCGTGCACGAACTTGAAGGTCACACGTGCTGCCCCGAGGGCGTGCTCGTGAAATCCAACGACGAGCACACCTTCTACGCCACGGCGGCGCGGAACCTCGCGCTCGTGGAGCAGGCGGGCCTCGGCGTGGTCACTCCCTGCAACGGCTGCTACTCCACGTTCAAGGAGGCGCAGAGCCACCTCAAGACCGACTGGCGCCTCAAAGACGAGATCAACGCGAAACTCGCCGAGCAGGACCTCCACTACGACGGTCACCTGCAGGTCACGCACTTCGCCGAGTGGCTCTCCGAGGACATGGGCGGCGCGCTCATCGCCTCCAAGCTCAAGAGGCCGTTCTGGGGGATGCGCATCGCCGTTCACTACGGCTGCCACCTGCTTCGCCCGAGCCCGGCCGTA
This sequence comes from Coriobacteriia bacterium, assembly GCA_038325105.1. Classification (GTDB taxonomy): domain Bacteria; phylum Actinomycetota; class Coriobacteriia; order Anaerosomatales; family Anaerosomataceae; genus WSXY01. The sequence goes on along the minus strand of JBBQIR010000019.1, from coordinate 27,382 downwards.
CGCTGGGACGATCCGCTCAACCCGACCAAAGTCGAGGCGCTTGTAGCGGCCCTCGGCGCCACGGTCGTTGACTACACGACCAAGATGCAGTGTTGCGGCAACGCACTCGACCGCGTAGGCGAGCGCGAAGGCTCGCTCGCGTTCGCGCGCCGCAAGTTGATGGACCTCATGAAGAACGACGTCGACGCGCTCGTGGTCGTGTGTCCCAGCTGCTTCCAGCAGTTCGACCTCAACCAGGCCGCCCTCCAGCGCGCCAAGGAAGACGTCAACGTCCCCGTGCTGTACCTCTCGGAGCTTATCTCGCTTGGCATGGGCCACACGCCCGAGGAGATCGGCCTCGACATGCACCGCGTGTCGGTCGAGCCGTTCCTCGATAAGTGGGAGAGCCGGGCGGCCGACAAGGTGCGCCTCGCGAGCCTCTTCGACGTGTCGCTCCTGTCCAAGTGCGTGAACTGCCAGGCGTGCAAGGACGACTGCCCGGTGTGCAAGGTCGACCCGACGTACCAGCCGACCGAGATCCTCGAGCGCCTGCTGCGTGGCGAGATCGACGAAGTCCTCGCCGACCCGCAGGTGTGGAAGTGCCTGGAGTGCTACACGTGCCAGGAACTCTGCCCGAGCCGCATCGGCATGGCCGACGCGTTCCGCAAGCTCAAAGAGCTCGCGATGGCGGCCGGCACCGGCCCCGAGCAGGTCTCGGCAGCCTACGACACCTTCCGCAAGACGGGCATGCTCGGCGCGCCGAGAGAGTCCGCTCGCAAGAAGCTGGGCCTCGCGCCACTGCCCGCGACCGGCGGCGAAGCGCTCGCACGCCTGCTCGCCGACGACCCTGAGGGAGCTGAGTAGCATGACGACACGACCACGCTATGCCGAGGAGGCGTCGTACAAGATCCACGGCGGCTGCGGCCTCATGGGCATCTGCGATGAGAGCGGCACGCTCATGAGCGGCGAGGACGCGATCCTTGCCATGGCCGTACAGCACGATCGCGGCAACGGCCTCGGCGGCGGCTTCGCCGGCTACGGCATCTACCCCGAGTTCCCCGACCACTTCGCGTTCCACATGATGTACCACGACATCAAGGCGAAGGAGGAGTGCGAGGCGCTCTTCGACCAGTTCTTTCTCGTCGACCTCGCTGAGCCCATGCCGACCCGCCCGGTCAAAGGCATCTCCGATGCGCCGCTGCTGTGGCGCTATTTCCTCACGCCGTACCCGAACAAGCTCGACGAGTCCGAGATGTCCGCCGAGGACTACGTCGTCCAGACCGTCATGACGATCAACTCATCGGTCGACGGCGCGTTCGTCGCCTCCTCGGGCAAGAACATGGGCGCCTTCAAGGGCGTTGGTTATCCCGAGGAGATCGGCCACTACTTCCGCCTGGAGGAGTACGAAGGCCACACGTGGACCGGCCACAACCGCTTCCCGACGAACACGCCGGGCTGGTGGGGCGGCGCGCACCCGTTCGCGCTCCTCGACTGGACGATCGTGCACAACGGCGAGATCTCGAGCTACGGCATCAACTCGCGCTACCTCGAGCAGTTCGGCTACAAGTGCACGCTCGGCACCGACACGGAGGTCGCGGCGTACCTCTTCGATCTCATGCTGCGCCGTCACAAGCTGCCGCTCGAACTCGCCTGCAAGGCGCTTGCGTCGCCGCTCTGGGACGAGATCGACCGCATGCCCGAGGCCGAGCAGGCGCTCATGCGCTCGCTTCGCGCGGTCTACGGCCCGGGTATGCTCAACGGCCCGTTCGCGATCGTCCTCGGCTTCAACGGCGGCATGGTTGCGCTGAACGACCGCATCAAGCTCCGCCCGCTCGTGGCCGCCCGCAAGGGGAGCATCCTCATGGTCGCTTCCGAGGAGAGCGCGATACGAGCGGTCATCCCGGCGCCCGACGCGGTGTGGGCGCCGAAGGCCGGCGAGCCGACCATCGCCCGCGTCAAGGGCATGGACTGGCCGATTCACGGCGACCTACATCTGTCCCCCGAGGACATCTCGTGCGCGGTCACCGGTACCGAAGTCTCCTGCGACACCGTGGAGGTGAACGCGTAGCATGCCTGTCTCATTCATCCAGCCCGAGTTCAAGGTCAAGATCGACTACGACAAGTGTCACAAGTGCGGGCGCTGCGTGCAGCAGTGCGGTTGGGGCGTCTACAACTTCAACGAGCGCCCCATCCCGGACGACTCCAAGTGCCGCGCGTGCCACCGCTGCGTGACGTACTGCCCGGCGCACTGCATCTCGATTGAGAAGAACCAGCTCGCCTATCGTGACAACGACAACTGGTCGCCCGCGGCCCGTAAGGCCGTCTGGCGTCAGGCCGAGACCGGCGGCGTGCTCCTCACGTCCATGGGTAACCCGTTGCCGTATACGCGAATCTTCGACCACCTTGTCCTCGACGCGTGCCAGGTCACGAACCCGTCCATCGACCCGCTTCGGGAGCCGATGGAGCTGCGCACGTTTATCGGCCACAAGCCGGACAGCGTGGAGGTCGAAGCTGACGGTAGCGGTGGCTTCCGCCTCGCAGACGGTGCCGGCATGAAGAACAACCTCATGCTCGACACGCCGATCCTCTTCTCGCCGATGAGCTACGGTTCGGTCTCCTTGAACGTGCATAAGTCGCTCGCGATGGCCGCGCAGCGCCTCGGCACGTTCATGAACACCGGTGAGGGTGGTCTGCACGCGGACCTCTACCCGTACCAGGACAACGTCATCGTGCAGGTCGCGTCCGGGCGCTTTGGCGTCAATCAGGATTACCTTAACCGCGGTGCCGCCATCGAGATCAAGATCGGTCAGGGCGCCAAGCCGGGAATCGGCGGCCACCTGCCCGGCGAGAAGATCAACAAGGAAGTCTCAAGCACCCGCATGATTCCGCAGGGGACCGATGCGATCAGCCCGGCGCCGCACCACGACATCTACTCCATCGAGGACCTGCGCCAGCTCATCTACGCGCTCAAGGAAGCAAGCGGCTACAAGCCGGTCGGCGTGAAGATCGCCGCCGTGCACAACGTCGCAGCGATCGCCTCGGGCATCGTCCGTGCCGGTGCCGACTACGTGTACCTCGACGGCTTCAAGGGCGGGACCGGCGCCGCGCCGCAGGTCATCCGCGACCACATCGGCATCCCGATCGAGATCGCGATCGCGGCTGTCGACCAGCGGCTGCGCGACGAGGGCATCCGCAACTGGGCGTCGATCATCGCGGCGGGCTCGATCCGCTCCTCGGCAGATGTCGCGAAAGCCATCGCGCTTGGTGCCGACGCGGTCGCCATCGGCTCGGCGTCGCTCATGGCGCTTGGCTGCCACCTCTGCCAGAGCTGCCACACCGGCTGCTGCAGCTGGGGCATCACCACGCAGAAGCCCGAGCTCACGCGCCGCATCGACCCCGAGTGGGGTGCCGAGCAGCTCGCGAACCTCGTGCACGCCTGGAGCCACGAGCTCCAGGAGATTCTCGGCGCGCTTGGCGTCAACGCGGTCGAGTCGCTTCGCGGCAGCCGCGAACGCCTCCGCTCCATCGGCCTGGACGAGCAGATGAACAAGATCCTCGGCGTCAAGCCGGCGGGAATGTAGGGGGAACACGATGCCAAGAGAGATGGCTCCGGGAGTCACTGAAGGCTACGTCAAGGTCGCGCCGGCTGTCGTGCGCGATGGCGAGACGGCCACCATCGACGCGAACGGCGTCTATTACAAGCAGCTCAACGAGGCGATCCGTGAGGTCGTGGCCGACGGTGCTACACACGTCGTGCTCAACAACGTGAACGGCCAGCGGTACCTGGGTACCGGCGTGCAGGCGAAAGGCGTCAAGATCGACGTCCACGGCACGGCCGGCAACGACCTCGCGATGTTCATGGACGGCCCGTCGGTCGAGATCTTCGGCGCCGCGCAGGATGGCGTCGGCAACACGATGAACGCGGGCACCGTGACCATCCACGGCGACGCCGGCGACGTGCTTGGCTACGGGATGCGTGGCGGCGCCGTGTACGTGAAGGGCGACGTCGGCTACCGGGTCGGCATCCACATGAAGGCGTACGAGAACCTCGTGCCGGTCATGGTGTGCGGCGGCAACGCGCGCGACTTCTTCGGCGAGTACATGGCCGGCGGCATCCTCGTGCTCCTGGGCATGAACTCGCAGTTCCCCGAGCAGCCGCTTGTGGGATCGTTCGTGGGCGCGGGCATGCACGGCGGCACCATCTACCTGCGCGGCACGGTCGAGTCATGGCAGTGCGGCAAAGAAGTCGGCGTCACCGAGGCCACCGAGGAAGACATGGCCACACTCACGCCGGTGCTCGCGAAGTACTGCGAAGCGCTTGGCATGGACTTGAGCGAGGTGCTCGTTCAGCCGTTCACGAAGTTGACACCGTTCAGCCACCGCCCGTACGGCAAGATGTACGCGCCGATGTAGGCTGCTCAAACCTCGTCGATAAGGCCTCGCTGCGATCAGTCGCGGCGGGACCTTGTTGTATTCGCGCGCTCTGATATCGTGAACAAATCACGAATCGACGAGGGGGTCGTCGACCAGACGGGGGAGTCGCGTGGATCTTCGCGAAGTGATTGCTCAGATCGAGAAGACGTTCGGCATCATCGGTATTCCCGTGCTTGCGGCGTATGTGATCACCATCGGCATGTGGGCGCTGCGCCGGAAAAGCGTCCGATTCAAGGAAACAAGTGACGGTTGGTTCGACCGTTTCCGCCTCAGGCCGTCGCCGAAAGCGAGACGCGCATGGGTGATCGGACTGAGCGCGTTCGCGCTGCTTGCGTACCTCTACTGCGTCTACTGCGGCAAATCCATCACCGAGAAGGCCGGGCATGACGCCAAGTTCCTACACATCCTCGTGTCGTACTCGCTCAAGACGTTCCCGTACTTCATCGCCGGCTGCGTGCTGTCGGCGGTTATCGAGCGGTTCGTGCGCCGGGATAGTCGCTGGCTGCCCAAGAGCATGCTCGGGGCCGGTGTGTTCGCCTCCATCCTGCCCATCTGCAGTTGTGCGGCGGTGCCGTTCTCGTACAGCCTGATGATGACAAAGCGCATTCCGCTTCGAGCGGTCATCACGTTCATGATGGTCGTGCCGGTCCTGAACCCGTTCGTCATTGTCTTCGCCGGCGGCGTGCTTGGCTGGACGTACGTCTTCTGGCGCGTGGTGTCGATCTTCGTCCTCGGTATGGTGACCGGAGTGATCGTGGAGCGCTTCACCGGCCAGATCGATCCCGAGATGCCCGAGGAAGGCTGCACCACCTGCAAGGGATGTTCGTCGGGCGGCGTGAAACTCTCGCAGGCCGAGACGTGGTGGGATGCGGCATACATGCTGATTACGTACCTGTCGCCATATATCATCATCGGGATGATGGTCGGGGCGGCGTTCACCGTGTACCTGCCGCCTTACGTCGTTGGCAAGTACCTCTCGTCGAGCTTCTTTGGGCTCGTGCTCGCTTCCGGTGTGGGGGTGCCGATCTTCCTGTGTTCAGGCGAAGACGTCCTCATCCTCGCACCGCTTACGCAGATGGGGTTGCCCATGGGGCACGCCATCGCGCTCACCCTCGCGGGCAACGGCATCTGCCTCTCTTCGATAGCGCTGCTGGTCCCGCTCTTCGGCAAGAAGGCGACGCCGTGGATCATCGCGTCGTTCTTCTTTGGGAGCATCGCCATCGGGCTGTTCATCAACGCGGTGACCCCGCTACTGGGCTGGTGAGGCGGCACAGGAGGCGGACCGACCATGCCTTGTGCGACGCGAGGTGTGGGATATGATGGCAATGGCCGAGAGGCCTTGGAGCGATACGCGGTCTGCGTGTGGAGCGTACGCAGAGCGGCCATGCAAGGGTTAGGCACACATCGTCGACAGGGTCCTTCCGACTCAATTCGGATCCGCAGAAGACTCCGTGTCGGCATCTCCAAATGTAAAGACAAGTTGACACACGTGTGAAGTAGACTTTACTATTGTCGCATGAGACTCACGAACAGGGTTCGACAACATCGGGTCGACTCGCGCATGACGCAGGAGGATCTTGCCTCTACTGTCGATGTCAGTCGGCAGACGATCATCGCACTTGAGAAGGGCTCCTACACGCCCTCGGCTTTACTGGCGCTCAAGCTAGCGCATGCGCTCGGCCTGGCATTCGAGGATCTGTTCGGAATCGACGAGGGGGAGCAATGAGCAGCCTGAGCGAATGGCTTACGCGCAAGCAGGATGAGCGTGAGCGATCCTACACCGCGCGTGCGTACCAACTGGCATTCTGTGTCACGTTTCTCGCTTGCGGCATCATCGCCGCGGTTGCGCTGACCCAAGGTCGCCTGGTGAGCGCGTTGGTCGCCTTGCTTCCTAGTTTGCTGGGTAGCCTGACTGCGTCGGCACTGATGCTGTATTGGAAGGTTCTGCGATGATACAGCTCGGCCAGAGGTGCCTAACCCGGGCGTCGAGCAGAAAGCGCGCCCGCGTAGGTTAGACTCGGGCAGGGGAAGAGGACGGGCGCACCGATACGGGAAGCGAGAGGTTTTGGCCCAACGACTCGATGAACTGCCTCGGCCAGCGCGTCTTGCGCTCTGCGCGCTGTTAGGATTCCTCTACGGACTGGTTGTCTCCAGGATTCCCGCGTCGGCCGACCCCCTGGCCCTCCAGGCGGGCTACTTCGTTGCCCCGTGGCTTGTGCTGCCGTTTGTGGCTGGGTGGCTGCAGCGCTCCGCGCCGTGGGCCGTGGTGGCTGGCGTGCTTGTAGGGGTCGTCTGCATGTTCGGGTTCTACTTGAACGCCTTCCCGGAGTACCATCCGGCCTACATCGCCCTGAAGGGGACAGCGTCGGGGATCCGGCTCGTGCTAGGTGGCGCGGTCCTATGGGTCACGGTGTACGCAATGTGGTATGTGATCGCGACAGCTACTGGGATCGTCTTCGGCTTGCTGGGCCACTGGTGGCGCGCGGCTGGATCACCCGTGCCGGTCATCATCCTGGCGGTGTTCTTCGTCCTTGAGCCGCTGGCCCACTTGGTTCTGGCAGGCGGTCTCCCGCGCCCATACGCGGTATGGGTCCTCGAGGTCGCAGCAGCGCTCGTACTGCCGACGTGGGCGGCGATCGCACGACAACGGCGTAGCGTGAGTCTCGCCTAACGCGTCTCTGCAGCGAACAGCTCGTTCACGTCGCTGCCTACGCGCTTCCACACAGACGGCGGGCCCCGTGGGGTAGACTCGGGTCGCAAGCACTCGCCGGCGCGCCGCTGGTGATGCGCAAATACGTTCGCTTGAATAGTGCGTCTTGCACGGAGGATTGGGGGGTCGGACTTGGACGATCGGCTCGTTGTTGAGCTGGTTCTTGCTGCAACGATACTCATAGGTCGAGCCGGCGACATCTTCAGCACCCATTTTGCATCACCGGATATGGTGCTCGAGGCCAACACAGTCGCCAGGAAGATCGGTCGACCGCGTGGGGGATGTTCGCCTACGCCTCAGCGTTGGGCGTACATGGTACCTCGTTTGTGAGACGCCTCTACGACGGTCTTGCAGCCAGTGAGCTGCCCTCTTCGGCGTCAAGCTAACCCGTACTTCCGACTCACGCAACCGCCAGGCTGACATGCAGCCGCTCGATCGCGGCTGAAGCACCGAGACGTTACTCCGACCCAGAGAGCGAGGCTCCGCCAGTGCTTCTGTGCCTGAACAGCGAGTGGCACGGGTGCGAGAGTCCGGAGCTCGAGCGGGGTTCACGGCTGTTGGCGGATGAGTTGTTCGGCGGCATGCCTCGCCTCGACTTCGGCCCTTCGGAATGCGATGACCTCTCGGTGCGCGACGAAGTGTTTGCGCTCAACGCTGTCGCGACCCGGTTCAGCCGTGTCCTCGGCGGGCTTGAGGCTGCGGCGCCGGAGCGCGTCTTCACCGTAGGCGGAACGTGTGGGTCCGAAGCCGCTCCTGTCGCGTATCTCGCAGCGCGCTATCCACGATTCGGGGCCGTCTGGCTCGATGCCCATGGCGACTTGAACACGCCCGCCTCGTCTCACAGCGGTCACTTCCATGGCATGGTGCTGCGCACGCTCCTCGGTGACGGACCGGCGGAGTTCAGGGCTCGCATCGCCTCACCGCTCGATCCAAGATGCGTCGTCATCGCTGGTGCCCGCGATCTGGACGCAGCGGAACGCGGATTCATCGGGTCGGCGGGTGTCGGACTCGTCGAAGGATGGCCGGATGGCGCGGCAGCTCGCATGGTCGCGCTCCTGCGCGAAGCTGGCGTCGAACACCTTTACGTTCATGTCGATGTCGACGTGTTCAATCCGGATGTCTTCGGCGATGCGCTGTTCGAGGTGCCCGGCGGACCCTCTCCCGCTGCGCTCGCCGCGTCGGTCCGTGTGCTTGTTGATGCGTTCGATGTCGTCGGTATAGGCGTTGTCGAATCGTGCGGACGGACGCCCGGGGCGTCCGCGGCCCTCAAGTCGTTTCTCGTCGATAGCGGCTTGTGGCGGGCGGACTAACCATGCTGATCGCGGACGATGAGACGGAGCCCAGGGCGGCCTTCGCCGCTCGGCGCCGCGACTCGGGCTGGGCGCGTGAGGTCCACGCTCCTGTCGCCGGTCATCCCTGCGTCTTGAGCATCCCAACCCTCTGCACGATCACGGGAACTCCTTCGATCGAGCGCGGCAACGAGATCGCCTCTTCCTTGGCGGTGGAGACGCCTACGACTATCGTCGGCTTGCCGTTCGAGTCGTGCCCCACGCCCACCGACACGACACCGTCGGCCGCCATGAGCGAGTCCGTGTAGCGCGCTCGTACGTCGGCTGCGTGAGGCACGCGCGGCTCCCGCTCTCGCGATCTGCCGAAAAGGCGCCCAAGCCAGCTCATCGCAGGCCCACTCTGAGTGCCGCGAAGACGTTCTCGACGCGGTTGAAGAGCGTACTGGTGTCGCTCCCGGCAAAGAGCAGCCCAACGATCCAGTTCTTGTCATCGAGCACGGCCGAGCCGCTGTCGCCGCCTTGGCTCATCGGACCTGCCATGAGCTGGTCGGTGAACCGCGCCACCGTGCTGCCGAACGCCACGTCGGCGGTCACGTCGACCTGGGTGATCTCGCCACGCGTGAGCCCTGTGGTGCGCCCGGACTTGGTGACCGCATCGCCAAGCTTCACCTGGCCGACACCAGCGATCCGGCCAAGGTCGAGGATGTCGTCGGTCACGTAGGAGGCGTCGAGCGGCTTGGCGAGCGCGCAGTCCACGAGGTTGTCGGTCTGAGCGGTGCTCACGGCGCGAAGCCGAGCCTTACTGCCTACGAGTGCGGCGAGCCAGTTCAGCACAGCGGCCGAGCCCTTCGCGAAGACACACCCGCTTGCTTCCTCGGCCATGCGAACAGTCACGAAGTCTGCCAGCACGGCGATTGCGTCGTCGGGGAGCGTGCCGCCATCGTAGGGGCCCGGCTGCAAGATCGGGTCGCCGATCTGGCCGCGATTCTCGTTGGCGAGCACGTGGTTGTTCGAGAGGATGAACGGCTCGCCGTCGCGGTACACGATGCAGCCGAGCGTGCCGGCGGTGATGTCGCGGTGGCCGATGCTAGCGCCGCCCGGCGCCGGCCGGTAGCGCCCGGTGCGCTCGGCGAGTGTCCTGAACGCCCCGGTGGCGACGACGTCGGTGCGGATGCCGGCGATGGTGTCGGGGACGACGTCGCGAGCGCGCATTTCCGAGACGGGCACCTTGTGGGTGACGGAACACACGATGCCGATCTCGCCCGTGCGCACGCCGTTGGAGACCTTGTAGCCCACACCGGTTGCCACAACGTTGGGCCGCGCGAGCAGCTCGTCGCGGACAGCCCGCAGCGCCGGTCTGATCGCGAGCACTTCATCGGACATGGTTCCTCCCTAGTCCTCAGCCCCGTATCGCTCCCTGAACTCTCGGTCGAGCATATCGAGGCAGAGGTGGTCGCGAAACTTCCCGCGCATGTAGACGGTCTCGCGCTGGCGGCCGACTTCGGTGAAGCCGATCGACCGGTACAGGTGCACGGCGCGCTCGTTCTCGACGTTCGCAAGGATCTCGATACGGTGCAGCCCGAGCGTGTCGAAGCCGAAGCGCAGCAGCGTCACGATCGTGTCGCGACCAAAGCCGTTATTCTGGTCGGGAAGCGAGCCGATACAGATGCCGATCTCCGCATGGCGGTGGATCCGGTCGATAGCCTCAAGCCCGCAGTTGCCGATATAGCGACCGTCCTCGGCCACGTGGATCTCGAATCGGTGGGCAGTACCCGCCCGGCGGTCGGCCTCATCCGCGGCGTAGAACGCGATCTCGCCCTCGCGGGAGACCGGTATCTGGCCCGAGAGCAGCCATGTGTTGACCTCGGGATCATTGATCCACCTGCGGGCGGTATCAGCGTTCTCGATGTCGAGCGGGATAAGGTAGACCTTCTCACCGGTCAGCATGCAAGCCCCTTTCGTTTCGGTCATGCTCCCACAACCGAACGCGCAATCAAAGGCGTGGGCCCGGCACAATTCTCGCACTTCTTTCACGCTCGAAACGTGGACGAAACAAACTGCCCGTAATCTTGCAGTTGTGGTTACGAGAACGCATGCGAATCGGGGAGTCCGATCCGCAGTTGGTCGATTCCGAGGAGGAGAAAGCATGGCAGCGCAGTTCGATAAGGACTATGTGCTCAAGAGCGTCGAGGAGCGGGGCGTTCGCTTCGTTCGTTTCTGGTTCACCGACGTGCTTGGTTTCCTGAAGTCGTTCGCCGTCACCGACACCGAGCTCGAAGGTGCTTTTGACGAAGGAATGGGTTTTGACGGTTCCTCGATCGACGGTTTCACCCGCATCCAGGAGTCGGATATGGTCGCGTACCCCGACCCGTCCACGTTCCAGCTGCTCCCGTGGCGCCCGCAGGCCGGTGACGGCGTCGGTCGCATGTTCTGCGACATCGTGAAGCCTGACGGTTCGCCGTTCGAGGGGGATCCCCGCTACGCTCTGAAGCGCGTGCTCAAGAAGGCCGCCGACATGGGTTACACCATGTACGTCGGTCCCGAGCTTGAGTTCTTCTACTTCGCTGATAGCAAGGGCACCGAGTTCCTCGACAACGGTGGCTACTTCGACCTCACACCGCTCGACGTCGCGTCGGACCTCCGCCGCGAGACCGTGCTCACCCTCGAGAAGCTCGGCATTCCGGTCGAGTACTCGCACCACGAGGTTGCCCCGTCGCAGCACGAGATCGACCTCCGCTACCAAGATGCGCTGACCATGGCCGACGCGGTCATGACCTACCGTCTCACGGTCAAGGAAGTCGCGTACGCAAACGGCGTGTACGCGACCTTCATGCCCAAGCCGGTCGCAGGCGTTAATGGTTCCGGTATGCACGTGCACCAGTCGCTCTTCACCAAAGACGGCAACGCGTTCTACGACGCCACCCAGCCCGGCCACCTGAGCCAGATCGCACGCTGGTACATCGCCGGCCTGCTCAAGTACGCGCCCGAGTTCTGCGCGATCACCAACCCGCTCGTGAACTCGTACAAGCGCCTCATCCCCGGCTACGAGGCACCTGTGTACGTCTCGTGGGCGCAGGCCAACCGCTCCGCCATGGTGCGCGTACCGCTCTACAAGCCCGGCAAAGAGGCTGCGACCCGTCTTGAGCTGCGCAACCCCGATCCGTCAGCCAACCCGTACCTCGCGTTCGCGGTTATGCTCGGCGCCGGTCTCAAGGGTATCGAGGAGCAGCTCGAACTCATGCCCGAGGCCACCAACGACATCTTCGAGATGACGCAGGCGGAGCTCGATGAAGCTGGTATCGTTACCCTGCCGGAGAACCTCGGCGAAGCGATCGGGCTGTTCGAGAAGTCTGAGACCATGCGCGAGATCCTCGGCGACCACATCCACAGCTTCTACGTGGAGAACAAGAAGTCCGAGTGGGCCGAGTACATCAAAGACGTTTCCAAGTGGGAGCTCGACAAGTACCTGCCGGTCATCTAGCACGTACCTGCTGAGCGCGCGAACTGATGTACGGCAACGGTGCCGGGCGAGGGAAACCTCGTCCGGCACTCTTCGTTTCAGAACCGCGAGGGAGGCGTAGACTGTGCACATGAAGAGAGTTCTGCTCGTCTCGGACGACATTCATACCCTCGCGTGGATGCGGGAGGCGATTGGCCGCCTCGATTTCGAGGTTGCTGATTCGACGCCGGGCAATCTGCGTTCGGCGCTGACACGTTCGCTCGTCGATCTCGTCGTCGTGGATGCCGGGCGATCGCCCGAGGTGCTCTCGGGAATCGTGGAGAGTGCCGTGGCCGACGGAAGCGACACGCGTCTGTTGCTGGTGATCGAACCCGAAGCCCTCGATTCGATTCGCCTTCCCGTGCGAGTCTCGAGTGACTTCCTCTTGCGCGGCGCCGCGGCCGCCGAGGTTACAGCCCGCGCTCGTGCGCTTGTGTGGCCGGGCGAGGAGGCCGCAACGCAGGACGTGATCCGCGTCGATGACCTCACGCTCAACCTTGCCACGTATCAGGCGAACATCGCCGGCGTGCCGGTTGAGTTCACCTATCTCGAATACGCACTCTTCATGTTCCTCGTGACGCACCCCAACCGCGTCTACAGCCGAGAGGTGCTCCTGCGCCGCGTGTGGGGAAGCGATTACTTCGGCGGCTCCCGGACGGTCGACGTGCACGTGCGACGCGTTCGCTCGAAGCTTGGTCCCGAGCTTGCCCGTCGCTTCGAGACGGTGCGCAACGTCGGGTACCTCTGGAAGAGCTAGGCGGCATCCCCCGGCTTGTTCACCGTGCCGAGGAACCGATAATCGGCCTTCTGTAGCTTCTCACACAGTCCCTCGATACCCTGTCGAGTCATGAATGCGCACATCTCGTCCGGCGTGACGCGTACGAACTCCCTCACGGCGCCTTCTTGGTCGCGGAAGTGGTGGAAGGCGTCCGAGACGACCACCGCGTCGAACGAGTCGTCGGGAAACGGCATGTCCTCGGCCGTGCCGGTGACCGTCGATACACCCGGCGTGTTCGGGACGTGATCGATCATCTCGGGAGTGGGGTCGAGAACCGTGACGGTTGCTTTGAGTTCGCGCGCGAGCAGCACGGCGAGCTGACCGGCACCACCACCGACATCGAGGACGCGCCCGCCGGGTTCAACCGCGGGTCGGAGCCAGCCGGCGATCTGCGCCGAATTCCCGGGTGTGAAGCGATCGCCGAACCTGCGGACTGCCGGTGCCGCCCAATTAAAGAAACCCATGTCGGTCCTCTCGGATAGAATCAGTGTCATGGACAAACGTACCCTAGCCGTCATCGACGGCAACAGCCTGCTCCACCGCGCGTTCCACGGACTGCCGCCGACTATGACGGCACCGGACGGGCGGCCCACCAACGCCGTCTTCGGCTTCACGTCGATGTTGGTGAAGATGGCGGCCGACCTGAAGCCCGACGCGGTGGTGGTCGCGTTCGACCGCGGGAAGCCCGCATTCCGTACCGAGGCGCTTGCGGTGTACAAGATTCATCGCCCGCCGACTGCCGACGAACTCAGGGTGCAGTTCCCGATGGTGAAGGAAGTCATCACCGCGCTCGGTGTGCCGATCGTGGAGGTCGATGGCTGGGAGGGCGACGATATTCTCGGCACGCTTGCCGTACGCGGTGCTGCGGCCGGGATGCACGTGCTGCTGGTCACGGGCGACAAGGACGCGCTGCAGCTTGTGAACGACGACGTGCAGGTTGTCAGCACGAAGAAGGGCATCACCGACATCTTCATCTACGACACCGATGCGGTCATTGCGCGCTACGGCATCGGGCCAGGCCAGGTCGCGGACTTCCTTGGCCTGAAGGGGGACACGTCCGATAACATCCCGGGCGTGCCCGGCGTGGGCGAGAAGACCGCCGCGAAGCTACTTCAGGAGTACGGCACGCTCGACTCCGTGCTTGAGCATGCCGGTGAGATCAAGGGCAAGCTTGGCGAGAACCTTCGAGAGCACTCGGGCAGCGCGCTTGCGAGCCGCGTCGTCGCCACGATCCGTTGCGACGTGCCCTTCGATATCGACCTGAATGCGGTGAGTTTCGGTGAGTTCGACAGCGCCGAGGTCCTCCGCGTGTTCACGAGCTTCGCCTTCACCGCGCTTGCGGACCGGGTCTTCGCGCTTGCGAAGCGCAGGGTGGCTGACGCGAGTGCGGCGGCGAGTGCGTCTGCGCCTGCAGTCGGCGAGGAACCTGCGGGCGAGCCGGAGGTCGCATGGCGCGTGCTCGAGGGTTCGCCCGCGCGCGATTGGGTGCGCTCGCTCGTTGAGTCGCCCCCGGCCGGTTGGATCGGCCTCGCGACCGCCGATGGCGGCGGCGAGTGCCTCTTCGTTGACGAGCGCGAAATAGCCGTCGCTCACGGTGGCACGGTCGCGTCGCTGCGGGGTGCCGACGCGGACGCGGCGTGGCACGACCTCCTCGGCAGCTGCAGGCTCGCGGCGGCTGACATGAAGGCGCTCGTTGAGGCCGACTGCCCGCCGGGCAGCGTCGAATCGCGGGACCACAGCGCGAGCGACGCGCTTGACGCCGAGCGGCTCTTCGACTGCAGCATCGCGGCGTATGTCCTCGCGTCGAACCGCCCCACCTACGACCTGCAAATGCTTACCGGCGAACTCCTCGGCAGGCGGCTTCCCGACAGCGCTACCGCGGCCGATCACGCGCAGGCTGTCGCGGAGATCGCGCCGCTCCTTGACGCGTCGCTCGCTCGCGAGGAGTCGCTCGACGTCTTTCGCCGCTGCGAGATGGCGCTCCTGCCGGTGCTCGTGCGAATGGAGGAGGTCGGCGTCGGCGTCGACCGCACCGTCTTGCGATCGCTTGCCGATGAGACCGGCGCCGGTATCGAGGCGCTCCGCAGCGAGATTCTCGGGCTTGCGGGCATGGAGTTCAACATCGATTCGCCCAAGCAGCTCGGCGAGGTGCTCTTCGACAAGCTCGGCCTGCCCTCAGGCAAGCGCACCAAGACCGGCTACTCCACTGATGCGTCAGTGCTCGGCGGTCTGGCCGCTGCGTTCCCGATTGCCGGCAAGGTCATCGAATACCGCGAACTCACGAAGCTCAGAAGCACCTACATTGAGGCGCTCCCGCGACTGGTGGGCGAAGACGGGCGGCTGCACACATCGTTCAACCAGACGGTGGCGGCGACCGGTCGGCTCTCGAGCAGCAACCCCAACCTCCAGAACATCCCCGTGCGGACTCCGCTCGGGTTGCGCATTCGCGCTGCGTTCGTGCCGCCGGTCGCGGGCGATCTCATGGTCTCCGCCGACTACTCGCAGATCGAGCTTCGGGTGCTCGCGCACCTGTCGCAGGACACCGGCCTCATCGAGGCGTTCACATCGGGCCGTGACTTCCACGCGGCGACAGCGTCCCGTGTGTTCGGCGTGGACGCCGCCGCCGTGACCCCGGAGATGCGGCGTCGCGCGAAAGCGGTCAACTTCGGCATCGTGTACGGGCAGAGCGCGCACGGGCTCGGGGACACGCTCAAGATCGGCTACGCAGAGGCGCAGGAGATGATCGATCGCTATTTCGCAGCGTACCCGCAGGTGCGCTCGTTCCTGGATCGTACGGTGGCCGAGGCGCACCGCGAGGGCTTCGCCGTCACGATGTTCGGTCGTCGTCGCCCGATACCGGAACTGGCAAGTTCCAACTTCAATCTGCGTTCGTTCGGCGAACGAACGGCGATGAACCACCCCATGCAGGGGAGCGCCGCAGACATCATGAAGTTGGCGATGATCGAAGTCGACCGCCGTCTTCGTGCCGAGGAGTTCTCGGCGCGCATGGTGCTCCAGGTGCACGACGAACTTGTCTTCGAAGCGCCGCCGGTCGAACTCGAACGCCTCTCGGTGATGGTGCGCGAGGCTATGGGTGACGTCGCGAAGCTTGCGGTACCGCTCGAAGTCACGGTTGGCTCCGGCACCAACTGGGCGAGCGCGAAGTAGGGCGCCCTTGCTCTCGCATGTGTGCGCACGCGATTCGCGCGAACCGGGCGATTACTCCGATCGTCAGAATGCTGACTCTGCACCAATAATTTGTATGCCTGCGGTCAATCTCGGGATGCTAGTGTTATCAAAGCGCGCGTCTGACGCATCGCTCTAGGTTGGGACACATAGCGAGGGGGAGTCCAATGCGAGGTTTGGATTTGCGATTTCGAGTAGTGCGCCTGGTTCTTGTGTTCGCACTGTGTCTGGGTGTAGTGCCCGTCGCTGCAGCTGGCGGAGCGACAGCGTCGGCGAGACCTGCAGGTGCGCCGACAAAGGCGCCTGAGGGGTTCCCGGTCGATGCCGCTGGTTACCCGTATGTTGAGGGTGAAGTGCTCGTCAAGTTCAGCGCGGGAATCAGCACGGCATCGCTTTCTGAAGCGCACAAGGCGATCGGCGCGACGGTGATCGCATCCAGCGAGGGCGTTCCTGGTCTGCAGAAGGCTCGGCTGCCCAAGGGCGTTTCCGCCGAGACCGCCGCGCGTCGGTATCGTGATCTGCCGGGTGTAGCGTACGCGCAGCCTAACTACCTCCACTCGATCGCAGCGATGCCCGATGACCCGCGCCTCCCGGACCTCTGGGGCATGCACAACGAAGGTCAGACGGGTGGCCTTGATGACGCCGACATCGACGCACCGGAGGCGTGGGACACGCAGACCGGCAGTAGCGAGGTCGTCGTCGCCGTCATCGATACCGGCGTCGACTACCGCCATCCCGACCTCGCTGACAACATGTGGACGAACGCCGGTGAGATCGCCGGCAACGGCATCGATGATGACGAGAACGGCTACGTCGACGACGTCTACGGATACGACTTCTTCAACTACGACAGCGATCCACTCGACGACCACAGTCACGGCACACACTGCTCGGGCACTATCGGCGGTGTGGGCGATAACGGTGTCGGGGTTGCCGGTGTAGCGTGGGACGTTCGCATCATGGCCCTCAAGTTCCTCTCGGCCGATGGGTATGGAGACACGTGGGGCGCCGTCGACGCCATCTACTACGCGGACATGATGGGTGCCGACATCATGTCGAACTCGTGGGGTGGCGGTCCCTGGGAGCAGGTTCTCTACGATGCCATCGCCAACACGGACGGGCTTTTTGTGGCCGCTGCCGGAAACGACGGCATGGATATAGACTCGGGCGGCTTCTACCCGGCTGGATACGACCTGCCGAACATCCTCTCGGTCGGTGCGACCGACCACTATGACGAGATCGCATGGTTCTCGAACTGGGGTCAGAACAACGTTGACGTTTTCGCGCCCGGCGAGGAGGTCCTCAGCACGGTCGCGGGTCCGGCACCGGCATTCGTGCCGACGATCACGAACGCACTTCCCGTATCCGCGTGCGACAACGCCTCCGATTGGGACTTGAGCTCATTCGTGAAGCTCCCGTGGCAGGTCAGCGACGAGTGGTTCTCCTCCGAACCTGCGGCCCTTGTGCACATGTCGTACAAGAACGACGAGAACGCGTGGGCACAACTGAATGCGCCGGTGGACCTCTCAGGCATGACAGATCCGGTCTTGCGGTTCCAGGCGCTCTACGAGACTGAGTCGGGCTTCGACTTCCTGAACGCCTGGGCCTCAGCAGACGGCACCGCGTGGACCAAGGTCGCCGAGCGCTCGGGCTATTCGTCGGGGATTGTCACGATCGACGCCGACCTCGGCGCATTCGCCGGGGACTCAAGCGTGTACCTCGCATTCAGCTTCACGAGCGATGACTCCATAGACTCCAAGTTCGGCTACACGGGGGCCATGGTCGATGACGTCGAGGTTGTGGAGCTTGCGAGCTACCTGCGGGATGACTTCTCCGATCTCTCGGCGTGGGATGCCACGGACTACGACGTGACGCCCTGGGCACTCACTACGAAGTGGGCCGTCTCGGCACCCACCGCAGCGGGAGTCATCGGCTACAGCGACAATGAGCGGTCGTTACTGAAGCTCGCCGCCCCGATGGACCTGAGCGCGGCAACGGGCAACGTGGCGGCGCTCTTCCAGGCGTTCTACGAGACCGAACCTGACCTGGACGAGATGAGCGTCCTGGCTTCGACTGACGGATCAAACTGGACGACGCTGACGACCTTGTCCGGTTTCAGCGGCGATTGGGAGCCCGGCTTCGTGCCCGCCGTAGCGGATATGTCCGCCTTTGCCGGCCAGTCGTCGGTGTACGTCGCCTTCGCCTTCGCCAGCGACGAGACGGTATCCTCGGAGTTCGGTTTCACCGGCGTTGCTATCGACGATCTGAACGTCGTTGAAGGCACGTGGTCAGCAGCCGACTATGCCGAGGCGTACTCATGGTTCAGTGGAACATCTATGGCCACGCCGCACATCTCCGGCATCGCCGCCCTCGCGCTCTCGCAGTGGCCCGATGCGACCTCGGCGGACCTCAAGAATGCGATCATGGTCAGCTCGGATAAACTGCCCCAGCTTGACGGGCGATGCGTCTCCGGGGGCCGTGCGAACGCTGCAGCGGCACTCGGTGACGTAATCGGGCCGGTTGTGACGGACGATAACGCCGGGTCGTACACGGGGCGTGCCGAGATATCACTCACGGCGACTGACCATAGCGGGGTCGCCTCCATCAGCTATGCCTTTAACGACGACGCGCCAACGGTTGTGCTCGGGGACAGCGCCACTGCGGTAATCACGCTCCCGGCGAAGTCACACACGCTCACCTACTGGGCAGAGGACACGCTTGGCAACGTCAGCGAACCCGTCATGGTCGAGTTCGAACTCCTCCGGGGTGAGCCGACCTCGGTGAGTGTCGCGGGTTCGGACCGCTACGCTACCTCAGTGGCTGCGTCAAAGAAGGCGTATCCCGATGGTGCCACGACGGTCGTCGTCGCCACCGGGCGCAACTGGCCCGACGCGCTTGGTGGTACTGCGCTCGCCGGCGTGGTCGACGGGCCGATTCTGCTCACGGACCCGTCGAAGATGCCCGCGGTCGTTCTCGCCGAGATCGAGCGGCTGGATCCGAGCCGCGTGTACGTTCTCGGGGGTCAGTCCGCGGTTGGCAGTTATGTGGTCGGGCAGATCATGGACACGGTAACTTCAGGGACTCTCACGCGCCTTTCTGGCCGGGACCGGTACGAAACGGCTGCGGCGGTGGCTCGCGAAGTGATCGATCTCAATCCCGATTACGACGGAACGGTACTGGTGACCACCGGCGCGAACTACCCCGACGCGCTTGCGGCAGCACCGCTCGCGGCGCACAAGGGATGGCCGGTCGTGCTGTCTAACCCGGCGGGGATGATCGATGTGCCGGATGAGGCCACCTCTGCGGTGATCCTCGGCGGTTCAAGCGCGGTCTCCGGTGGTATGGAGGCGGCCCTCAAGAGCTTGCTCGGCGAGTCGAACGTGCAGCGCAAGGGCGGTGTCGACCGCTACGAGACGGCCGCGCTGATCGCGTCCTTCGGCGTCAACAACGGGCTGCACTGGGATGGCGTTGGGATCACCACCGGTGTTCTGTTCGCCGATGCCCTCTCGGCCGGAGTCATGCTCGGCCACGAGCGGTCTCCGATCCTGCTGACCGATCCGAACTCACTCTCGGCATCCGCTCGCGGACCGCTCTGGGTCAACAAGAAGTCGATTCAGACAGTGCAGTTCATCGGCGGGACGTCGGCTGTGAGTTCGGCTGTTCGTTCGCAAGTCATGAGCGCCATCGAGTAGTACGGGGAATCGCGGGGATCGCTCCCGCCACAGATGAGTCGATCGTGCGTGGGCCGCCGGGTCGCTTCAAGCCGGGCGGCCCACGTGTTCGCAGGTGCAGGTAGGGGCTACTCGGGTGGTATCTGGCTCACCAGCATGTCGATGAGGCCGGGGAGGTCGTTGGCGACGGTTCGCCATACCTCGCCGACGTCGATATCCCAATAGTCGTGTACCAGCCGATTACGCATGCCGACGATATCGCGCCAGGGCACGTCCGCGTAGGTGGCCCGGTACTCGTCCGAGATTCTCGCAGCCGCTTCGCCAAGGATGCCGAGCTGTCGCACGATCGCATCTTGGACGAGGGTGTCGGTCTCGAGGTCCTCGACCCTGCTCTTGTCGAGGTACGCCCGGGCTTTTCTCGCAGCAATGAGCATGTCGAGGGCGAGCGCCTCATCTCGCCACATAAAGCGGCCTCGCGGTCTCGAGGATATGGCGGCGGCGTAGGTAGTTCTCGGCTTGCATGACCGAGGCGCGGGTTCCAAGGTCGGCCTTTCGCCGGAAGAGCCCCGAGAGTGCCAGCTCGAGGTCGGCAAGTGTGGCGAGGGTCTGCAGTGGTGCGTCCGTGGCGAAGGTGACGAGCACGTCGACGTCGCTTTCGGGACCGAAGTCGTCCCGCAGCACGGAGCCGAAGAGTTCGAGGCGTTCGATGCGGTGAAGCCTGCAAAACGCTGCGATCGCAGACGGTTGAGTGCCTGTCTTCGCGAGTGCCGTCCGTGCCTCGAGGTCGGAACCGTGGAGTGCCGTCAGATACGCCGTTGAAGTCTCGGCTGCGAAGACGGTGTTGCCGGGTGCGCCCTCGTCAAGCTGGATTCCAAGCACCTGCGCGACTGCTGCCACGCGCTCGAGTGCGGCCGTCCGGTAGGCAACAGCCTCCCAGCGGGCGATCTGAGGCTGTCTCACGCCAAGGTGCTCACCGAGTTCGCGCTGGGACATTCCCAACGCGAGGCGCCGCGCGATCAGCGCTGAGCCGATGTCAGACAGCGTGTTCATACTGACAAAGATAGCATATAGGGTATGACATGGCAGTAACGTGATAAGCCCGATACCATCTCGCACTTCGGCCGCCACGGTGGTATCATCTCAGGGCTTGCGCGCGCCCGCGTGTGAGTGAACAGTCCTGTAAGCCCCCCGAGAGCATGACCGACCGGACAGTAAGCGACCGAGACGTTGGCACCCGGGGCCCCGAACTTGGAAGGGGCCACCACAGTGGTAGAGTACGACAGCATTATCGAGGACGATCGCGAGTACACAGATGAGGAAATGCACGCTCTCATCGACGGCACCATCACGGATTTCGACGACGGCGACCTGGTAACCGGTATCGTCGTGCAGGTCGAGCGGGACGAAGTCCTTCTCGACATCGGCTACAAGTCAGAAGGCGTTATCCCGGCCCGTGAGCTCTCCATCCGCAAGGATGCCGACCCGAGCGATATCGTGAAGCTCGGCGACGAGATCGAGGCTCTGGTTCTCCAGAAGGAGGACAAGGACGGCCGACTCATCCTTTCCAAGAAGCGTGCTGCCTACGAGCGCGCATGGGTTCAGGTCGAGGAGAAGTTCACCTCGGGCGAGAACGTCGAAGGAGAGGTCATCGAGGTCGTCAAGGGCGGTCTCATCCTCGACATCGGCCTGCGCGGCTTCCTGCCGGCATCGCTTGTCGACCTTCGCCGCGTGAAAGACCTCCACTCGTTCCTCGGCGGTAGCCTTGAGTGCCGCGTCATCGAGATGGATCGCAACCGCAACAACGTTGTCCTCTCGCGCCGCGTGGTGCTGGAAGAGGATCGCAAGCAGGAGCGCCAGGACATTCTCGGCAAGCTCGTCAAGGGCATGATCCTGCCGGGCGCCGTGTCCTCGATCGTCGACTTCGGTGCCTTCGTGGACCTCGGCGGGATCGACGGACTCGTGCACATCTCCGAGCTCTCCTGGAGCCACGTCAACCACCCGTCCGAGGTCGTCACCGTCGGCGACAAGGTCGAGGTACAGGTTCTCGACGTCGACCTCGACCGCGAGCGCATCTCCCTTGGTCTCAAGCAGACCCAGGATGATCCGTGGAAGCAGCTCGTCAAGGGCTTCGAGATCGGTGCGATCGTGACCGGCAAGGTCACCAAGATCGTTCCGTTCGGTGCGTTCGTCGAGATCGGCGACGCTGTCGAGGGTCTCGTGCACATCTCCGAGATGGCCCAGGGCCACGTGGAGAAGGCCGAAGACGTTGTAGCTGTCGGCAAGGAAGTCCAGATCAAGATCATGGACGTCGACCTTGAGCGCCGCCGCATCTCGCTGTCGCTTCGCGCGGCGAACGAGGAGCTTGGCATCGAGGACCCGATCCCGGTTGCCGCCGAGGACTTCGTGTCCGAAGATGACGACGCTGAGGCTGTAGAGGTCGAAGAGACCGAAGCTGTCGAGGAGCCCGAAGCTGTCGAGGAGCCCGAAGCTGCCGAGGAGCCCGAAGCCGCCGAGGAGCCCGAGGTCGAAGCCGTTGAAGCTGCCGAGGAGCCCGAGGCAGAGGTTGCCGAGCCCGAGGCTGCGCCGGAGGCCGACGAAGCCGTCGATGCCGAGCCGGAGGCTGATGTCGAGGTTGACGCCGAGGTTGACGCCGAGGCTGACGCCGACGCCGACACCGAGGCCGCCGAGTAAGACCGGCTCCTGCCGGGAACGTAACTGTCACGCACGGGGTCGGACCGCCGCTCGCGCGGATGTCCGGCCCCGAAGCATCTCTCGGGGAAGGTGATCGCTCGTGTTCGTACTCGCAGTGACCGGAGGCATCGGATCGGGCAAGTCGACCGCGACCGCGTTCTTCGACGCGCGCGGTGCGATCGTGCTCGATCTCGATGACATCGCGAAGCGCCTGCTCGACCCCGACATGCCGGGCTACCGCGTCGTCCTCGAGGCGTTCGGCCCCGAGATACTCGGCGCCGACGGCCTCATCGACCATGCGCGTCTGGCGGATGTTGCGTTCGCGACCCCCGAGACTGCGCATGAACTCGACGCGCTCATGCACCCGCCCGTCTACGCGATGACCGTTGGCGCGCTTGACGCGCTCGCTCTCCAGGCGCAGCCGCCGCGGGTGGTCATCATCGACATCCCGCTACTCGTGGAGGCGCCGCTCTTCATCGAGCTTGCCGACGCCGTGCTCGTGATCTCCTCGGACGAGGACACCCGCATCGCGCGGCTGCTCGCGCGTGGCATGACCGAACAGGATGCCGAGAATCGCATCGCCTGTCAGGCGTCCGATGCCGAGCGCCGTGCGATCGCCGACTACGTCATCGAGAACGATGGCGACCTTGCCGATTTCCGTGAGGAACTCATCGCGTTCTGGGACGGGGAGGTGGCACCGCGTGTCGCGTGAGCACCCGCTCGCGCTCCATCGCGCCGTCCCGGTCATCGTCATCGTGGTACTGGGAGCGGTGCTGCTACTCGCGCTTCGCGGCCCCGTGTGGTGGCAGCGCGCGTACCACCCGCTCAACTATGAGACCTCTATCGCGGCAAACGCCACGCGCCACGGTCTTGATCCCTATCTTGTCGCAGCGGTCATCAACGCCGAGTCGGGATTCGATCGCACCCAGGTCTCGAGTGCGGGCGCGGTCGGCCTCATGCAGCTTATGCCGTCGACCGCCGCAGAAGTGGGTGCGGCCGAAGGCATCGAAGGCACGATCGACGCAGATCGGCTGAAAGTCGCGGAGTTGAACATCGCCATCGGTACGCGCCATCTCGCCGACCTGCTCGGCAAGTACACTGAAACGGAAACGGCACTTGCGGCGTACAATGCTGGTTCGGGTAACGTCGACCGGTGGATCACCGAGGGGCAAACGAGCACGCTCACGGCGGCCGGATTCCCCGAAACGCGCGCCTATGTCGAGCGCGTTCTGGCAGAAGAAGCACGCTACCGGAAGCTCTACCCGGAGGCGTTTGGCGGCAAGTAGCGAAGGAGGCACCGTGGGCGGTCTCAGAGTCGTCGCGGGATACGAACCGGCGGGTGACCAGCCGAAAGCGATTGAGCTGCTCGCATCCGGCATTCGCGCGGGCATGCGCGACCAGACCCTCCTCGGCGTGACCGGTTCGGGCAAGACGTTCACGGTCGCCAAGCTTGCCGAGGCGGTGCAGAAGCCGACCCTCATCCTGGCGCCGAACAAGACGCTCGCGGCCCAGCTGGCCTCGGAGCTGCGCGACATCCTCCCGGACAACGCAGTCGTCTACTTCGTGTCGTATTACGACTACTACCAGCCGGAAGCGTACGTTCCGTCCTCGGACACCTTCATCGAGAAGGATGCCTCGATCAACGAGGAGGTCGAGAAGCTCCGGCACGCGGCGACTGCGGCGCTGCTCTCCCGCAAGGACGTCGTGGTTGTGGCGAGCGTGAGCTGCATCTACGGCATCGGTTCGCCTGAGGACTACGCGGGCATGGCGGTCTTCCTCCAGGTCGGCGCAGAGTACGACCGGGACAAACTCATTCGCGACCTCATCGAGATCAACTACGACCGAAACGACTACGACCTTTCGCGCGGCACGTTTCGGGTGCGCGGCGACGTCGTCGATATCTTCCCGCCGTACGGCGACAACCCTGTTCGCGTGGAGCTTTTCGGCGACCTCGTGGAGGCCGTGACGGAAGTCGACATGGTCACCGGCGAGGCCGTGGCGCCGTTCCAGTCGCTGCCGGTGTGGCCGGCAACGCACTACGTGACGCATCCCGAGCGGATCGGTGAGGCGCTCGACGGCATCCGGGAGGAACTCCGTGTGCGCCTCGGCGAACTCAAGGCGAACGGCAAGGTGCTCGAGGCTCAGCGGCTCGAGATGCGCACGAGTTACGACCTCGAGATGCTCGAGACCATGGGCTACTGCAACGGCGTCGAGAACTACTCGCGTCACCTCGACGGACGCAAGCCGGGCGAGCCGCCGCATACGCTCATCGATTACTTCGGCAAGGACTTTCTCTGCATCATCGATGAGTCACATGTGACCATCCCGCAGCTGCACGGCATGTACGAGGGCGACCGCTCGCGCAAGCTCACCCTCGTCGAGCACGGCTTCCGGTTGCCGAGCGCGCTCGATAACCGCCCGCTGCGGTTCGAGGAGTTCCGGGCACGCATCCCGCAGACGGTGTTCGTCTCGGCCACGCCGGGTGACTTCGAGATGAAGGCCGCAAGCCAGATCGTCGAGCAGATCATCCGTCCGACCGGCCTCGTGGACCCGAAGATCGAGGTGCGCGAGACGCGCGGTCAGATCGACGACATCATCAACGAGGTGCGCGAGCGCTCTGAGCGCGACGAGCGCACGCTCATCACCACCCTTACGAAGAAGATGGCCGAGGACCTCACCGAGTACCTCTTCGAGCATGGCATCAAGGTTCGCTATCTCCACAGCGACATCGGCACGCTCGAGCGTATTGAGATCCTTCGAGACCTGCGTGCGGGCATCGTCGACGCGGTCGTCGGCATCAACTTGCTCCGCGAGGGTCTCGACCTGCCCGAAGTGTCGCTCGTGGCGATCCTCGACGCGGACAAGGCCGGCTTTCTGCGGAACCACCGCAGCCTCATCCAGACGATCGGGCGCGCGGCCCGAAACGTTTCTGGCGAGGTCATCTTGTACGCCGATAAGGTCTCCGATGCGATGCGCACCGCGATCGACGAGACCGACCGGCGTCGCGCAATCCAGGCCGCGTACAACGTGGAGCACGGCATCGAGCCCAAAACCATCCGCAAGGTAATCCACGACATCGCGCAGTACGTGCGCGAGACCGAAGCCGGACTCGAGTCGAGCGTGGTCGTGGCCGAGGAACTCGGCAAGCTGCCGCGCGCGGAACTGGCCCGCATCATCGCCACGATGGAAGAGGACATGCATGGCGCCGCCGAGGCGCTCGACTTCGAGTCCGCCGCCAGGCTGCGCGACCAGGTCGTGAAGCTCAAGGTCGAGGTGGAGTCTTCGACCGCCGACGAGGTGCTCGCGCGACTCAAGCAAGGCGCGCGCAAGGGCTCGGCGCACGGCGTCAGGAAGCGGAAGCGGTAGCTGTAGCGGTAGCGGTTCGAGGGCATCCGCATCACGCGCGTGGCGGAGCTCCTGCGCGAGCTGTGAGACCCTACGGCAGGTACTGCTCGGCTATCTTTGTCACTTTGCCGCCCTTGATGGTGACCCAGTAGGGGACCATCGTGGCGCGGGGAAAGTCGTCGTTGACGCCGTTGACCATATCGCGCCACTCGGAGAATTCCACCGGGTACCCTTCGGCAGTGACATGCGGCTCCCATGTGGAGAGCAGCACCTTCACGTTCGAGGCGACCGGAAGCGACCGCAGCTTCTGGTTCTCGTTCACGATGTAGTAGTCATTGGGGGGAGGCGACTCGTCGCCCGCTGCCGTGGCTGCGGCGGCAGCCTCATCGCCCGTGAGGAGCTGCGCGTAGTCCGCGGTCAGGTAGTAGGTGCCGCTCTTGAGCGTCGCTTCCTCGAGGAAGGTGAAGAACCTGCCGTCCTCGATACCGGTGTCCGTAGAGGGCGTGTCGCCGGTGGTCGCGGGCGCCGTCGGCTCCACCGATGCGGTCGGTTCCACGGTGGAGGTCGCCGTGGGGTCGGCTGCCTGCTCCTCGGCGAGTCGGGCGCGTTCCTCGGCGGCCCTCACGGCGTTGTTCGACACGAGGAATGCGACACCGAAGCCGAGCGCCGCTGTCGCGAGCGCAATCCCCGCCACGATCGCGATGCCCTGCTTGCTGCGTAGATCGATCGCCATGATGCCCCCCGGAGGTCGTGTGGTCCCACTCAGGAGATGATACGCCGTGTCCTACCCTCGTGTGTAGGATTGGCCGAGAGGTGATCCTGCCTGCTGGTCGGCGTGCACCGGGAGCGCGCGTCACGCGACCCGGGGCGTTAGGCGCTTGCCCGCAATGGCAAGCGCCGCAGCTGCGAGCAGCATGAGCACTGCCGAGAGCACAAATGGCGCACTGTGCCCGACGGTGTCCCACAGGATGCCCGCGACGGCGCTCGAGGGCAGTGCTGCCAGTCCGAGCACGAACGTGTAGCTGCCGACGGCTGTCGCACGGCACTCCGGACCCACGAGGTCGACGACGAATGCGCGCGCCATACCCTCGGTGAGCGCGTACGGCACGCCGTAGGCAGCGAAGAGCAGCCACGGGGCCCAGCCGAAACGCGGCGAGGCGAGCGCGAAACCCGCGTACACAACGCCGTAGAGTGCGAAGCCAGCCGTGAGCACGCGTGGCCGTCCGATGCGGTCCGACAGGATTCCCGCCGGCGCAGCGACCGCGGACCCGACCAGGTTGAAGACGAAGTACATGAGCGGCACGATCGCCGTCGCGGTGCCAAGGTCTTTCGCCCGCAGGATGAGCATGGCATCCGAGGAGTTGCCCAGCGCGAAGACCGCCGATATCGCGGTGAAGACGCCGAACGGCACGCCGAGGTGCTTGAAGCCGAGCGGTGGTCGCGTGCCCAAAGGCGCGTGCGGTCGCCGTTCGCGGACCGCGAGCGCCAGCACAACGATCGCCGCCGTGCCCGGTATCGCCGAGATGAGAAAGACCGTGCGGAACCCCGCCGGCCCGTGCACAAGCGACAGCGTCGCCCAGGCCACGAGCGGCCCGATGGCAGCACCGAGCGTGTCGAGCGCGCGGTGCAGGCCGAACGCGCGACCGCGGAGTTCGGGCGGCGCCGAGTCGGCGATGAGCGCGTCTCTCGGTGCTGTGCGGATGCCCTTGCCGAATCGGTCGGCGAACCTGAGCGCAAGCACGACCGGCCACGTGCTCGCGAGCGCGAGCACCGGCTTCACGACGTTCGAGAGCCCGTAGC